>DASWFM010000001.1:0-5999 GCA_036394235.1 Solirubrobacteraceae bacterium
CGTAGCGCGTGTTGATCGGCAGGCCGATCGCCGCAAAGACCGCGAACACCACCACCGCCGTGACGCCCGCAACCGCACCCGGGAGGGCGCGCCTGCGCAGCCACCACAGCGACAGCACGCCGCCGATCGCCGCGCCGGCCAGTGCGGCCGCCTGGAGCACCTCGCCGATCCGTTTCGGGATGTACACGGGCACGTTGCCGATTCCCGTCCTACGGCCTAGCGCCGAGGCCGTGTGGCGCGTGTTCGTCAGCGACCACAGTGGATCGCCCGTCACCAGCAGGTCGCTGCCGAGCCAGATCAGCGGGGCCGCAAAGGCGAGCAGCGTGAGGCGGATCTTCGCCGCGCGCTCGCGCACCGGTTCGCCGCCGGGAAGCAGCTCCAGCACCCGCCGAGGGAGCAGCCCGAGCAGGTAGAGCCAGTAGAGGCCCGAGAACGCCCACGCCTCGGGGCGAAGCAGACCCGCGAGTGCCAGCAGCACCAGCACCGGTGTGCCGGCCCGCGGCCGTCGTGACTCGACGAGCAGGGCACCGAGCACGAATGCGAGGTACGGGAGGTCCAGGTACGCGCGGACGCCGTCGGAGATCACCGGCACCCGTGTGAGGAACACCAGCGCTGCCAGGGCGCCGGCCGCCCGCCCGAACCAGCGCGCACCGAGGCTATAGATCAGCCACCCGCAGGTCGCGATCGCCACGAATCCGAGCGCCACGGCCACCTCGATCTCGAGGTGTGCCGAGAGCGGGCGCAGGATCAGGCCGAGGAGCTCCAGCAGCGGATGGGGCGTCGGCGCGACGGGCACGCCGTAGGCGGGCGTTTCGCCCTGCGCCAGCTGCCCGCCCCAGGCGAGCGCGTACAGGGTGTCGTAGTTCGCGAACGCCACGCCGTAGATCAGGCGCAGCAGGACGGCGCCCGCGAGGACCGCGGGAACGGCGCCGAGGCTGGCGCTCAGGCGCCTGATCGGGGTACTCACGCGGCGGACGGTATCCGCCGGTGCTCCGTCATGGTGCGCTCGGCGAGGGACCGAGCCCGCCCCTGCGGGGCGCTCCCGACGCGCCCCCGGCGGAGGCTAGACTCAGCCACGGTGTCGCCACAGGAGCAGCATTCGGAGCTTGAGGGACGCGTGGGGTCGCTGTACCGCAGGCACCGCCCGCGCACCTTCGCCGATGTCGTCGGTCAGGAGCCGGTGGTGCGGACGCTTCGCAACGCCGTCGAGCGCGGCAAGGTCCATCACGCCTACCTGTTCGTCGGCTCCCGCGGCACCGGCAAGACCTCGATGGCGAAGATCCTCGCCGCCTGCCTGAACTGCGAGCACGGGCCGACGATCGAGCCGTGTGGGGAATGCGACTCGTGCCTCTCGATCGCCGGCGCCACCTCGCTCGACGTGATCGAGATGGACGCCGCCTCGAACAACTCCGTCGACGACATCCGCGAGCTACGCGAGTCCGTGGCCTTCGCCCCCGTCAGCGGGCGCCGCAAGGTCTACATCCTCGACGAGGCGCACATGCTCTCGACGGCCGCCTGGAACGCCTTCCTGAAGACCCTCGAGGAGCCGCCGCCGAACACAGTCTTCGTGCTCGCCACCACCGAGGCCTCGAAGGTGCCCGCGACCGTCATCGACCGCTGCCACCGCTTCGACTTCCACCGACCCACCGTCGAGCAGATCGTCTCGGTGCTGAACCGTGCCGCTGGGGCGGAGTCGATCGAGATCCCCCCGCCGGCGCTCGCCGCGATCGCCCGCTCCGCGACAGGCAGCTTCCGCGACGCCCTCGGCACGCTCGAGCAGCTGCTCACCTACTCGGGCACGGCGATCTCGCTCGAGGACGTGCTGGCCGTGCTCGGGGTCGCCGACGCTCGGCTGCTCGCCGAGGCAATCGACGCGGTCGCCGCCGGCGACACCCCGGCGGCACTCGGCGCGCTCGAGAGCTGCGCCGCCCAGGGGCGCGATCCCGCCTCCTTCGCCGCCGATCTCGAGGCGCGGCTGCGGGAGCTGATGATCGTCCAGGCCCTCGGCGAGGTGCCGGCGGAGCTGTCCCTGACCCCCGAGTCCGACGCCGCCCTGGCCGAGCAGGCCGGCCGCCTGCCGCACGCCGTCATCGTCGGTTTGCTCGAGCTCCTCGGCGAGGCGCTCGAGGCGATTCGCGCCGGCGCCGACGCCCGCACGCGCCTGGAGCTCGCCCTCGTGAAGGCGTCCCGCCCCGAGGTGGACAGCTCGCTGCGCGCACTGCTGGCCCGCATCGAGCGCCTCGAGCGCAGCGGGCAGCCCGAGGCACCGCCGCCGTCCCGCCCTTCGCCCCCGGCCCCCGGGCCGCCGGGCCCCGCGCCGGCCGCGGCGCAGCCGGTCACCGCCGCCGGTGCCAGTGCCGCCAAGGGGGCCGCGAGTACCCAGAGCGCAATCGCAGAGCCGGCGGTCGCGGCCCAGCCGGCCGCCCCCGAGCCGATCGCTGCGAGCCTCGAGTCGGTCGCCTCGCTGTGGCCCGCTGTCGTCGACGTCGTACGCGGCGAGAACGCGCTGCTCGGCGCACTGATCGCCGAGGCGCGGCCCGTCGCGATGGACGGCCAGGATCTGACGCTCGGCTTCGCCTCTACGTTCCTGAAGAAGAAGGCCGAGGACCCCGCCAACCGCATGACTGTCGGCGAGGCCCTGCGGGTCGTGACCGGCAGCCGCTGGCGGCTCTCCTATGAGCTCCGCGAGGGCCTCGCGGCGGAGTCCGGGGAGGAGCCCGCCGAGGCCGACTCGGAGGAGCGCCGGCTGGCACGCTTCATGGAGGAGTTCGACGCCGAGGAGATCCCCGGCGGGGAGGACGGCGAGGGCGAGCCGGCGGTCACCAGCAACGAGAAAGGCGCCTGATGGCAAAGCAGCCCCGCATGCCGAACATGCAGCAGATGATGCAGCAAGTCCAGAAGATGCAGAAGGACATGGCGGCCGCCCAGGAGGAGCTCAAGAACGAGGTCGTCGAGGCCTCGGCCGGCGGCGGCATGGTGACGGTGAAGGTCAGCGGCGACCTGCAGGTCCGCGAGGTCACGATCGACCCCGCGGCGGTCGACCCCGACGACGTGGAGATCCTCGGCGACATGGTGCTCGCCGCCGTCAACGAGGCCCTCCGCAGCGCCCAGCAGCTCGCCGAGCAAAAGATGGGCGGAGCCACTGCCGGGCTCGACCTCGGCGCCCTCGGCGGGGGTCTCGGCGGTCTCGGCCTGCCCGGCCTGTGAGCACCTCTCACGCGCCGCCCGTCCAGCGGCTCGTCACCGAGCTCTCGAAGCTCCCCGGCGTCGGCAACCGCACCGCCCAGCGGCTCGCCTTCCACCTGCTCCGGACTTCGCCCGAGGACGCCACAGCCCTCGCCGAGGCGATCGTCGAGGTCAAGGAGAAGATCCGCCTCTGCGAGGTCTGCTTCAACCTCACCGATGAGACCCGATGCCGGATCTGCCAGGACCCCCGGCGCGACCACGCCCTGGTGTGCGTGGTCGAGGAGCCGAGCGACGTGATCCCGATGGAGCGCACGCACGAGTACCACGGCGTCTACCACGTCCTCGGCGGGGCCCTCTCGCCGATCGACGGCGTGGATCCCGAGGACCTGAAGATCGCTGAGCTGCTCGCTCGCGTGCGCGGCGACAGCCCGCTGTCGGACACAGGCGACACAGCGACACGGGAAGTGGTGCTCGCCACCAACCCGACGACCACGGGCGAGGCGACCGCCCTGCACATCGCCGAGGAGCTGCGGCGCCTGGCCCCCGAGCTCATCGTCACGCGCCTGGCCAGCGGCCTGCCCGTCGGCTCTGACCTCGAGTATGCCGACGAGGTGACCCTGGGCAAGGCCTTTGCCGGCCGCCGCGCTGTGTAATCCTCGGGGCATGTCGAGCCTGATCTGCATGAAGTTCGGCGGCACCTCCGTCGCGGACGCCGATCGCATCAAGAGCGCCGCCCGCCGGATCGTCGAGAAGCGCGAAGCCGGCCACTCCGTGGTGGCCGTCCTGTCGGCCCGCGGCAAGACCACCGACGAGCTGATCACGATGGCCGAGGAGGTCTCGCCGACCCCGGACCCGCGCGAGATGGACATGCTGCTGTCCTCCGGTGAGCGGATCTCCTGCGCGCTCTGCGCGATGGCGATCAACGACCTCGGCCATCGCGCGATCTCCCTGACCGGCTCGCAGGCCGGGATCGTCACCGACGAGTCCCACACGCGCGCGCTGATCCTCGACGTCCGCGCCGACCGCATCCGAGCGGCGCTCGAGGAGGACCACATCGTGCTCGTGGCGGGCTTCCAGGGCGTCTCACAGAACGCCAAGAACGTCACCACGCTCGGCCGCGGCGGCTCTGACACGAGCGCCGTCGCCGTCGCGGCTGCGCTCGGCGCCGAGGTCTGCGAAATCTACACCGACGTCTCCGGCGTCTATTCGGCCGACCCCCGGATCGTGCCCGACGCGCGCAAGCTCGAGACGGTCTCCTTCGAGGAGATGCTCGAGATGGCCGCCTCGGGCGCGGGGGTCTTGCAGCTGCGCGCCGTCGAGTACGCCCGAAACCACGGCGTGAAGATCCACTGCCGGTCCTCGTTCAGCTCGGAGCCCGGTACCTTTGTGGTCGCCGAAGGAGAAACCATGGAGCAGCCCCTGATCACAGCTGTCACGCACTCCGTCAAGGAGGCCCGCATCACCCTCACGGGCGTCCCCGACGAGCCCGGGGCGGCGGCACGCATCTTCGAGGCGATGGCCGCGGCCAACGTCAACGTGGACATGATCGTCCAGAACGAGCCCATCGCCGCCGGGGGCCAGGCCGAGATCTCCTTCACGGTCCCCCAGGACGACTTCCGCACCGCCCAGGCGGCGCTCGAGTCGCTGCAGGGCGAGGTCTTCACAGAGATGACGACAGCCCCTAACACGGGCAAGGTCTCGATCGTCGGCGCCGGCATGCGCTCTCACCCGGGCGTGGCCGCCAAGGTCTTCGGCGTGCTCGCCGAAGAGGGCGTCAACATCGACATGATCTCAACCTCGCCGATCAAGATCTCCTGTGTGATCGACGTGGACCGCGTCGAATCAGCCGTGCAGGCGCTTCACACCGCCTTCGCCCTCTCCGGCGAGGGAACCGTCGCCGTCGAAGAGCCGACCCGCGCCTCCACCTGAACAACGCATCGCGCCGCTGCGTATATGTCACAATTCCTACGCAGAGCTTTGACCTCCTGCGTTTCAAGGATGAAAGGGACATGCGCACAGTCAAGAGGCCGCGCCGTTACGTAGCTCGCCACTGGGTAGTGCTGGGGCGGCCGCTGCTTCGCTACAGCGAACCTCGCGACGCATACGTGCTGAGGATCGTCGGCCGTAAATGGGGCCCGGTACTGAAGCTCGATCGCCGCCACGGTGGCGCCATTCAGGGCGCCGCCGAGCGTCGCGGCTCCCACACCCGCACCGCCTGAGCCGCGAGCCCTACTCGGCTGCGGGCGTTCTCGCGGCGCTCCGTTCGCCCGTACGCAGCGCTCCGATCGCCCGTACGCAGCGCTCGGCCGCGTGACCGTCGCCGTAAAGGGGCGGGCGCTCGGCCGGACGGGGAGCATCGAGTGCCGCCAGCGCCGCCGCCCAGTCGAGGCCCACGAGCGTGTTCCAGCCCGCGTCGACGGTCTCGGTCCACTCCGTGTTCTCGCGCAGGGTCACGCAGGGCACCCCGGCGAGGTACGCCTCCTTCTGCACGCCCCCCGAGTCCGTCACCACCGCCTGCGCGCGGCACAGCAGCGCCGTGAACTCGACATAGCCGAGCGGCTCGGTGAGTCGCAGCCCGTCGATTCGCTCGAGGCGTTCGTACAGCCTCGCGGTCTCGAGACGGGCCCGCGTGCGCGGGTGGAGCGGGAACACCACCGGTCCCGGCAGCGTCTCGATCAGCTCCACGAGCGCCGCGAGGCGGGAAGGGTCATCGACGTTCCCCGCGCGGTGGGCCGTCAGCACCAGGTACTCGCCGGCGGAGAGTCCGTAGGCGTCGAGCGTCGCGTCGTCTGTGAGGGCCCGCGGGCGCCAGC
>DASWFM010000002.1:0-7070 GCA_036394235.1 Solirubrobacteraceae bacterium
CCAATGGGTGAACTCCTACAAGCGCCTGGTACCGGGCTTCGAGGCGCCGGTCTACGTCGCCTGGTCGCGGCGCAACCGCTCGGCGCTGGTGCGCGTGCCGCTGTATCACCCGGGACGCGAGAAGGCCACGCGCATGGAGCTCCGCTGCCCCGATCCCGCCTGCAACCCCTACCTGACATTCGCGGTCCTGCTGCAGGCCGGCCTCGAAGGCATCGAGAAGGGCTACGAGCTGCCGGAGCCGATGGAGAAGAACCTCTATCACCTCTCCAGCGAGGAACGGCGGCGCCTCGGCATCGAGCAGCTCCCGGAGAGCCTCGGCGAGGCGATCGAGATCACGGCGGAGTCAGAGCTCGTGCTCCGCACGCTCGGCGAGCACATGTTCAACCGCTACGTCGAGATCAAGCGCCAGGAGTGGGACGACTATCGCGTGCAGGTCTCCCAATGGGAGCTCGATCGCTACCTGGCGATCCTGTAGTCCGTAGCCGGTCCTCGAGCGATGCCTCTCATTCCGGCAGCCCGAGGACGTGGGCGATTTCCACGGTCGGGGCTCCGATATCCCGTTCGAGGATCCCCACCAGCTCTTTGAGCTGTGCCTTCGTGGGCTTGCGCGGGATCAATGCCTGTCCACGTGTCAGCGCGGCGCCGCGCCGTCAGGGCTTCGCGCCGTCTGAGCAGATCGCTTTGTGCAGCTCGCGCGTCAGCGCCGCGACCTGTTCGGTCAGGTGCGTGTTCTGGGCGAGCATCGTCGAGTGCTGCTCGCCCATCGTCTTGTCCTCGTCGAGCAGTTGAGCCTGCTTGGCCTCGTACGCTTCGACGCGTTTGTTCTCCGCCTCGCGGTGCTCCTGGAGCTTTTCGTCGCGGATCTTGTCGCGATCGGCCTGGCGGGTCTGTGCGAGCAGGATCAGCGGCGCGGCATAGGCGGCCTGCAGCGAGAAGGCGAGGTTCAGCGCGATGAAGGGGTATTTGTCCCAGGCGATCGTCTTCGTCAGCGCAAGCGCATTGACCGCGATCCAGAGCATCACGATGAAGGTCTGCCCGAGGATGAACGTCGGCGTCCCGAAGAAGCGCGCGAAGCGCTCCGCCTCGCGGCCGAAGGAGTCCCCGCCGAAGGGGCTGTGATGGTCCTCGGCCGCAGCGGGTATGGGCCGCGCAGCAGCGGCTTCGGTCGCCACGGCTGTCTTTTCGGCCGGTGCCGCGAATGTCCTGCAAGCTCGAATCGTGCGGCGAGCCGGGAAGCGCTACTCGCCGGGACTGCTGCTCTGCGGAGAGGGCATCGCGGGCACGGCGCAGGCGATCGGACGCGCCGGGGCGATGCGCCAGTGCATCGTCGTCAAGAGGTGGCCGAAGGCGGTCGGATGTCGCGGGGCGATCTCGCCGAGCAGGGCGATCACGGAGTCGCCGTGGCGCTCATATCGCTCATCGCCGGTCAGCTGCGCGAGCCTCAACAGCCCGGCTGCCGCGCTCGAGCCGCCCGCGGGGATCGGGCTGTCCTCGAGGTCCTTGCGGCGCACGATCAGCCCTTGATCGGCGGCCGTCGAGAAGAAGCCCCCCTGCTCAGGGTCGGCGAAGCGATCGATCGTCTCGTCCGCCAGCTGCACGGCGAGCTCGAACCAACGCTCCTCGCAGGTCGTTTCGAACAGCACGACCGCCGCCTCGAGCATGTAGGCGTAGTCCTCGAGGAATCCTGCGATCTTCGCCTGGCCGTCGTTGTAGGTCCGCAGCAGACGGCCCTGCTCGTCGTGCAGGTCTCCGAGCACGAAATCGGCGCAGGCGAGGGCCGCCGACGTCAGCTCCGCGGCCCGGCCGGGCGGCACCCCTTCGGGCTGCTCGCCGGCAAGCGCCGCACCGGCCTCGGCCAGGGCCATGATCATCAGCGCGTTCCAGGAGGTCAGGCGCTTCTCATCCAGCGCCGGGGGCACGCGTTCGCCGCGAACCGCGAGCAGCTCCGCGCGGATCCGCTCGCGCTGCTGCGCCGGCGGCTCCGGCCCCCGCGCCGTGGGCACGTTCAGCCCCGGCTCGGGATGGTGAGGATCCTGGAAGTTTCCCTGCTCGGTCACGCCCAACCAAGCGATCGCCGCCTCCGCGTCCTCGCCGAGCAGTTCGCGGAGCTCCGCGGCTCGCCACACGTAGAAGCGGCCCTCGACGCCCTCGGAGTCCGCGTCCCTTGCCGAGAAGAAGCCGCCCTCGGGCCCGCGCATCTCGCGCAGCGCCCAGCCGAGCGTGTCGAGGCACACCTCGAGGAAGCGCTGCTCGCCAGTGGCCTGCCAGGCGTGGAGGTAGGCGCGCGCCAACAGGGCGTTGTCGTAGAGCATCTTCTCGAAGTGGGGAACGGTCCAGGCAGCGTCGACGCTGTACCTGGAGAAGCCGCCTCCCAGCTGGTCGTGGATGCCGCCCGCGGCCATGCCATGGAGCGTCGCCGCGGTCATCTCGCGCTCTCCCCTGGCCAGCAGGAACTCGAGCGTTGAGGCGGGTGGGAACTTGGGAGCGCCGCCGAAGCCGCCGTGGCGGGCGTCGAAGCTCTGGCGGAGGTTCTCGACGGAGCGCTCTAGGGCCTCCTCGCTCACCGGGCCGGCGCTCGGCGCGAGGCGGGCGGCGCCCGAGAGCTGCTCGCGCAGCCGCTCTCCGCCGGCTCGGATCTGCTCGCCGTTCTCCCGCCAGGACTCCGCGATCACCTCGAGCACCTGACGCCAGGCGGGCATGCCCTGACGCGGCTCGGGGGGGAAGTAGGTGCCTCCGTAGAAGGGGATCTGCTCAGGCGTCAGGAAAACGTTCAGGGGCCATCCGCCGTGGCCCGTCATCCCCTGCACGGCCTCCATGTACAGAGCGTCGACATCGGGTCGCTCCTCGCGGTCGACCTTCACGCACACGAACTCCTCGTTCATCAGCTGCGCCGTGCCCGCGTCCTCGAAGGACTCGCGCTCCATCACATGGCACCAGTGACAGGAGGAGTAGCCGATCGAGACCAGCACGGGGACGTTTCGTCCGGCTGCGGCGGCGAACGCCTGATCGCTCCAAGGAACCCAGTCGACCGGGTTCTCGGCATGCTGCTGGAGGTAGGGAGAGGTCTCCTGGGCGAGCGCGTTGGCCACGCGCTCAGGGTAGCTCTGCGAGCGCCGCCGGAAGACCCTCGACGCGCAATCCTGTTCGGCCGAGACGTGAGAGCACGAACGGCGCCTCGGGCCATTCAGTCGCGCCGGCGGCGACCCCGCTTCGGGAGAGTTTCACCTTCGCGATGCTGAGGCTGAAGCTGTGGCCGCCGAGCGTCCCCGTGACGCGCTTCGAAGTCGAGCCGAGCCGCAGCCTGCCGGGCGCGGCCGTCGCCCCGTCCACGCGCATCGTGCTCGGCAGCAGCCGCCCTCTTCTCACCGCGAAGGAGCCGCTGAGGCGCACGCCCGGCACGAACGACAGGTCCTTGAGCGCGACGGAGTGCGAGCTGAGACGCGCGAAGCCGCCGTGCAGGCCGCCGAAGCTCGCCCCGCTCGGCAGCCTCGCATCGGCCTGCAGGGTCGCCGCGATCACCTGTCGGTTGAGATCCACGAGCGTGTCGAGGACCGCCACGAGTGTCCGGCCGGGCCGTCCCCCGAGGCCGGCGGGAGGGCGGATGCGGGCGAGCCTCGTGGGCGTCACGGGCGTCGGCGCCAACACATCGCGGGCCGAGGTGCAGGGTGCTACCGGTTGCGCCGAGAAGAACGCCGCGAGGGCCTTTGCCGCACAGCCGGTGAGGTCGCTGCCGATCACCGAATGGCCTGTGAACGGCACCACCTCGACGACCGCGTCGGGAATCAGCGAGGCGACGCGCGTCGCATTCGCGGTCGGCGTCCGCAAGTCCTGGGCGCCGGACAGGATCAACGTCGGCACGTTCGGCAGCGGCGAAGCCGGCGGTGGGGGCGGGGACGCGTACGGCCAAGCGTCGCATGCTTCCACGAGGCTTGCCTGCAGCGCCGTCCGGGCGTCGAAGGGCGCGAACGCCGAAGCGGGCTGGGCGCGCAGGTAGGCCAGCGCTTCGGCCAGACGCGTCGCGGCCGGCGCTGTTCGCTGCCACGGGAACGGCGCCTCCTCGCAGGTCGTGGTGACGAACAGCGCCTCATCGGTTTCTTCTTCCGCGCTCGCCTTCGCGGCGCCGGCAGGGATGTTCGGGATCAGGCCCTCCGAGAGCGCCTCAAGTCTCAGCAGCGGGTCCGGATCGCCACGCAGCGCGGAGCGAATCGCAGCGGGCAGGAGCGCTCTCAGCGCCGGGTTCAGGTCCCCGGCCTCGAGGATGCCCAGCGCGCCGCGCTCGTTCAGCTCCGCTGTATGACGGTGCCCGGACCCGTCATAGACGGAGCCGCTCAGTGGATGGCGTCGAAGCCGTGCGATCAGCGTCGTCAGGTCTCCCAGCGGGTCGCGCGTGATCGCGCCGCAGAGGTGAGCCGAGCAGAGCTCGTCGAGGACTCCGCCGACAGCCTCGAAGGTCGGGATCGCGAATGGTTCCGGCCCGTCGGTCGGTACGACCGAGTCGAGGACCAGCGCTTCGACGTGCTGGGGGTAGCGTTCGGCGTACTCGAGCGCGACCTTGGTGCCATAGGAGGTTCCATAGAGCACGAGCTTTTCGTAGCCCGTCGCCTGTCTCAGGGCCTCGATGTCCCGCACCGATTCCCGGGTCGTAAAGGCGCCGCGGGCCGGACCGACCTGTTCGGCGCAGTCCGCGAAGAGGCGGCTCAACGAGACGGAGCTGAAGCGTTCGAGCGCCGGGCAGCTGAGAGGATCTGAGTTACCCGTGCCGCGCTGGTCGAAGACGAGCAGGTCACGCGTGTGCAGCGCAGCCGCCATCGACGAGGCGTTGAAGGCGGCGAACGGCAAAGCCGGCTGTCCGGGGCCTCCGGCGAGCGCCACGACCGCAGAGGGACTCGGCCGCGTGGCGGCCAGCTTGCGCGTGACGCTCAGCGTGATCGTTCCGGCCGCTGTCCCCGAGCGGTCGAGCGGCACCGGGATGTTGGTGCACGAGAACGTGGCCCTTCCCGGGCAGGGAAGGAAGTCAGCCCCAGAGGATGCGTTCGAGGCGGCGGGCCACCAGGCGGCGGCCAGCGCCGGCAGCAGAGCGGTCAGGGACGAGAGCATGACGCGCCGCGGCATCGATTCCGACAATAGCCGTCGCACGTTCCCCGGAAGCCGACAGGCGCACTCGCCGGCCGCCCAGCGTCCCGACGAGCGTGTGGTGGCGCCCGAGCCGCAGCGTCCCGTCGGCGACCCCGGCGCCGCCGATGCGGAGGTCAGCCGATTCGCTCTTCAGCTCGCCGTCGATGGTCATCCCGGGTACGAAGGAGTAGTCGCGAAAGGCCACCCCTGCCGCCGTCAGCTTCGCCCAACCCGATCGCAGGCCGCCCACGCTCAGCGAGCGGACCTGCAGCAGCGCTTCCAGATCGCCGCTCGTTTCGATCTTCAGCGTGAGCTGCCGCCCGAGGTCTGCGATCGTGAGCTGCACGGCCCGGGCCGTGCGCCCGGGCAGGCCGCGGTAGCCGTGCAGCGGCGCGACCCGGGCGAGGCTCAGCGGCGCCGGGGGGGCCGGCCGCAGCGGCGCCGCGAGCGGGCCTTCACGGCATTGGCGGGCCGCGCGCGAGGCGAACAGCGCCTGAAGCGCACGTGCTGCGCAGCCGCTGGCGTCCGATCCGAGCACCGAATGGCCGGCCCGGGGCACGAGCAGCAGATCCGAGCCGGGGATCGCGGCGGCGACTTCACGGGCATTCGAGGTCGGCGTCCGCAGGTCGTAGGCCCCGCTCAGGATCAGCGTCGGCACGCGCGGCATCGGCCCGGCGCCGAGCGGCGGGAAGGGTGTCCCGGAAGGCCAGTAGGCGCATGCCGGGATGTCGCTCAGCTGGATCGCATCGGATGCATCAAACGGCGAGAAGGCGGAGCTGCCGAGCGCCCGGGCGGCGGCCCACGCTTGCGCCAGGCGAGCGGCGGGGCTCGCCGCCGGTGTCCACGGGAACGCCTGGTCCTGACAGCTGGTCGCGTAGTAGAGCGGGACGTCGATGCCGGCCGCTTCGGCTTCTTCTTCGCCGGGAACCGTTGTGAGCAGGCGCGCGAGTGGCGCGTCGTCGCCGAGCGCGGCCGATCGCACGTCGCTGACCAGCGCGGCCCGCAAGGGAGCTGAGAAGTCGCCGCTGAGGAGCACCCCCAGGATCGCCTTGGCGGTGAGCGAAATCCGCCGAGGGCGCCCCGAGGGCCCCACGACGCGCCCGTGCAGGCCCCCGCCGTGAACCCTCGAGAGCACCCGCGCGAGGTCTCGGGCCGGGTCGGCCGTGACATCTCGGCAGGCATGCTGCCGGCAGACTTCGCGCAGCACCCGGTTCACGGCCGTGAAGGTCGAGCGATTGAAGGCTTCCGGGGCACCTGGCGGGACGACCGAATCGAGCACCAGCGCTTCGACGCGGTCGGGGTGCGCCTGGGCGTAATCCTCCGCGACCTTGGTGCCGTAGCTGGTCCCGTAAAGGACCAGCCGTTCGTAGCCGCCCGCCTGGCGGATCGCCTCGATGTCGGCGACGCTCGCCGCCGTCCCGTAGAAGGCCCGCGCTCCTCCGAGCTGGGCAGCGCAGGCCCTGATCGCGGCGGGCGGCGGCGTTGCGGCGGAGATGTGCCCCAGGGCTTTGCAGGAAAGGGCGCCCGATTCCCCTGTGCCGCGCTGGTCGAAGACGATCAGATCACGCGTGGCGGCTATCGGGCCGAGCAGTTCGGCGAAGTCTTCGGCGAACGGGACCGCCGCCTGGCCTGGGCCGCCGGCGAGCGCGACGATCGCCGTTCGTGCTTCGCCGATCGGCGCGCGGTGGCGCCTGAGAGCAAGCGTGACGGCTCCGGGTGTGGGTCCGCCCGGGTCGAGTGCGACCGGCAGGCCCGCGCAGGCGAAGTTGTTCGTGCGAGCGCACACCTTGTAGGCGATCGACCCGCTCGCTGGGAGCGGCAGCGCCAGTCCGAGGGCGGCCAGCGCCCCCGTCACCGCTGTGATCCTGCGTGGGGACCGTTGCACTACTTGGAATCTATTCCCGCGGGCATCGCCCTGCTGCACCGATCCAGCCGGCCGGCCCGCCCCGGGCGCT
>DASWFM010000003.1:0-16366 GCA_036394235.1 Solirubrobacteraceae bacterium
CTGCGCTGCCCGGACATGATCATGTCCGCCCCCGGTGAGCTGGAGTTCGACCGCTCCACGATCCCGGGGCGTGTGCTGCTGCGCGCCACGAGCTCGATCAACAACCGCGGGCTCGGCCCGCTCGAGGTCAGCGCCCATCGCGTCGGCCGCCACCGCTGGCGGACCTACCAGGCGATCTATGACCGCCGCGGCCGGCGCCGCGTGTTCCACACGCGCGCCTCGCTCGTCTTCAAGCACGTCTCCGGACAGCGTTACGGCGTCGGCTTCGTGGGCGACGCGAGCTACTGGAAGCTCTCGCACCTGGCGTCTTTCCAGCTGTGGTCCGTCGGGCCGCACCGGCGGGCTCTGCGCCTCGTGCGCACCGGCCCGAAGGTCGAGTACTGCCTGCGTGACCTGACCCGCACGAAGCCCTCCCGGCGCTCGCCCGTCGGGCCCGTCTACGGCGCCTGCAATGAAGACCCGGGCCTACGCCACGATGTGTTCGGCACCTCGGTGGGCTGGTCGGACATCTACCCCTACTCCTATCCACAGCAATGGATCGACGTGACCGGCCTGCGCGGCCGTTTCGCGTTCGTGCTGATCGCCGATCCGCGCCACGACTTCGCGGAGACCCGCGAGCGCAACAACATCTCAGAGACCTACCTGCGGCTGCCCTCCGGCCGCGTGCTCGGCCACCGCGTCGCCGTCTCCCGGCCGTGATCGGCCGCCCCATCCGCGCGGCCGGCTCAGGAGCTGCGGACCGTGTCGCTGGGACGACCGCCGACCGCGTCCATCAGCCGCCGCGACACCCGTGTGCCCAGCGCGGTCGGGTCCTCGAAGCGCTGCTCGGCCCTGACCAGCATCGGCGATCCCGGCGGGTAGCGTCGCCGCGCCCACGGCGAGCCAGGACGCGCCAGGCGCAGCGCGGCGATCAGGCTCACGGGCGTCACGAACACACCGATCGCCCCGAGCATGATGCGGCCCTTCAGGAACGCCAGGCCGGCGAGTAGCAGCGAAGCGCCGATCGCCGTACTGACGGTCACCGCGGAGCCCGGATCGTCGAGTTCGAACGGACGCACGCCGATCACGACCAAGAGGCCCACGGTCGAGACGATCGCCACGGCCTCCAGCGAGGATCGTCCCTCCTCACCCCAGTAGACGTCTTCCATCCGCGTCCATAGCGCGAACTCGTCGAGCGTGAACCCTGCGCCGACCCCGAAGACGCCCGCCACGATCCCGGCCCAGGGCTCCTGCAGGTGCAGACCGATGCCGAGGAAGCCGCTGCCGAGCATCAGGAAGATGCCCCAGACGAAGTGATGCAGATGCACACCGCCGGAGGTCTCCACGCCGCCGGGCCACCAGCTGAAGCGACGCGTCATCCGCGCGCTGGTGCGGATCGCGAGGAAGGACACCAGCAGCGCTGCCAGGCATACAAAAGCCCGCTGGCGGCCGTCGTCGGCGACCACCAGGTCGTAGATATGGCCGATCGGGAACAGGCTCGCCATCCGCCCATTCACTATCGGCGTTCGCGCCCCGCGGGCTTAGCTCAGCGGGCCCAGATGGACCTCGCCGGAGCTCAGCGTCGTCTGCCCGCCGCCGTCGAGCGCAACGACCAGGCGCCCGTCGCCGTCGATCCCGTGCGCCACGCCGCTCGCCGCCGCCTCCTCGCCGGGCGGCGCCCATTCGACACGCCTGCCTCGCAGCGCATCCCGCGCCGACCACGCCGCGAGCGTCTGCTCGGGCGGCTCGGCGAGGCGCTCTGAGAGTGTGCCGAGGAGTGACGCCAGCAACGTCTCGAGGTCTGCCGGCGCGGGGCCCATCGTCGCGGCGCTGCCGCGGAGCTCGGCGGGCAGGGCGTCGAGCTCGACGGCAGCGTTGAGGCCGATGCCGAGCACCGCCCAGCTTTCTTGGAGCCCGGCCAGCCGCGCCTCGACGAGGATCCCCGCGAGCTTCGCGAGGCCCGGGGGATCGAGCAGCACGATGTCGTTCGGCCACTTGATCTGAGCCAGGCCGCGACGCTCGGCGCCGGGGGCCGCGTCGACTGCCTCGCAAACCGCCACGGCCGCGGCCAGCGGCAGCAGCCGCGAGGGCGGCGAGAGCACGACCGAGAGCAGCAACGAGGTGCCCGCGGGCGCCGACCAGCTGCGGCCCTGCCGGCCGCGGCCGGCGGTCTGCTCGGCGGCCGTCACGAGCGTGCCGTGCGCGGCTCCGCCGGCCGCCAGCTCGCGGGCGCGCTCGTTCGTGGAGTCGGTGCGGCGGAGGTGAAGCCGCGGGCTGCCGAGCCTCGCCACGGCCCTCACCGGGCGCTGACGAGCAGCTCGTCGTGGCGCTCGGCGCCAAGCAGCTCGGCGGCCGAGCCGCGATTGACGGCAAGCGCAAGCACTCCCGAACCGTCCTGATAGAGCAGCATGCCACCCGGGCGAACGTCCGCGAAGGTCCGCGCGACTGTGGCCTGATGCACCTTCCGGGTGCTCCGCACGGAGACCTCCTGTCCCGTCTCCACGCCGAGCTCTGCGAGCTGCTCGATCTGACCGTCGAGGATCACGTTGCCGAAGCTGTCGCAATGCAGCACGTGCAGCTCGAGGCCGTCCGGGGTCATCACTGCGACGGGGATCTTCAGGCCGTGCAGCTCGGCCGGGTCCAACGGCTCGCCGAGCGAGGAGAGCGCGGCCCCGTCGGCCAGCGCGGCCGCGACGGGGGCGAAGATGTCCCGGCCGTGGAAGGTGGCCGAGACGGGCTCGAGGCGCTCGTGGCTCCGCTCCACGTCGAACGCCTCCGACACTCCTCCGAGCCGTTCGCAGAGGGGCATCAGCAGGCCGTTGTCGGGGCCCACCAGAAGACGGTCCTGCTCCACCGTGCGCACCGCCACCGCCCGCCGCCCGCGGGTGCCGCTGCCACCAACCCCGGGGTCGACCACCGCGAGGATGATCGCCTCTGGGAGGTAGGGCAGGGTGGCGCGCAGCACGATCGCCCCCGTTTGCACGTCGTGACGGGGAATCGAGTGGGCCAGGTCGATCACCCGCGCCTCTGGGCAGCGCCGCGCGATCACCGCGTGGCAGACGCCGACGAACTCGTCGCCGAGGCCGTAGTCCGACAGGAACGTGATCAGCGGCCGCGTCATCTCGCCGTTTGCTGCTCCTCGCTCACCGCGGGCATCAATGCCCTCGGTCCATCGCGTTGTCCTCGAGAATCGCCCGGACTATCCCGTCCACGTCGTGGCTCGCGGCCTCCAGATGTGGCTCGAGGCCCTGCTCGCGCAGCGCCTCGCTGGTGACGGGACCGATCGAGACGAGCCGGCTGTGCGACCGGATCGCCTGCGCTCCGCCGGCGGCCTCGAGGAAGTAGCGGACCGTCGAGGAGGAGGTGAAGGTGATGTAATCGGCGGCGAGCGCCTGCTCGAGGATCCTCGGCGGGGGTGTCTCCGCCACCGTCTCATAGACATCGAGGACGTCCACCTCGGCGCCCCTCGCGGAGAGACCGTCGGGCAGGACATCGCGAGCCTGGGAGGCCCGCGCGATCAGTGCCCGCCTGACCTCCGTGCCCTCGAGCGCCTCGAGCAGCGACTCCGCCACGGCTCGCTCGCCGACCACGTCGGCACGGATGCCCCGAGCCTCGAGCGCTGTGACCGTGCCGGGACCGATCGCGGCGATGCGGGCGGCCGCGAGCGAGCGTGCGTCCCGCGGCGGCTCGGCGGCGGCGAGCCGTTCGAACAGGCCCTCGACGCCGTTGACGCTCGTCACGCAGATCAGGTCGTAGCCCGTTGGGTCAAGCGCCGGCCCCGGCAGCATCCGCACGCGAATCGCGGGCGCCTCCACGACGTTCGCTCCGAGCTCCGACAGCCGCCGGGCGAGGCCGCTGGCCTGGGCGCGGGCACGCGTCACCGCCACGGTTCGGCCGGCCAGCGGCCCGAGCTCCCGCCAGGCCAGCTCCCCGGCGAGCGCGGCCACGGCCCCGACGACGGTCACCGACGGCGCCTTGACGTCCTCGCGGCGGGCGATCTCGGCGATCGTCCCCAGCGTCCCCGTGACCGTCCGCTGGGCCGGCAGGGTTCCAGCTTCCACGACCGCCGCCGGCTCGGAGGCTTCCCTGCCGCCTTCGATCAGCCGCTCGGCGATCACGGGCAGGGCGCTGACGCCCATGTAGAAGACCAGCGTGCCCGGGAAGGCGGCGAGCGCCTGCCAGTCGATCGCCGCCTCATGGCTCTCGCCCTCGTCGTCCCCCGTTGATCGTGTGTGGCCCGTGACCAGCGCGACGGCCGTGGAGAGGCCGCGGTGGGTGACCGGAATCCCCGCATAGGCCGGCGCGGCCAGGCCCGCCGTGATGCCCGGCACCACCTCGAAGGGCACGCCCGCCGCGCGCAGCCTGAGCGCCTCCTCGCCGCCACGCCCGAACACGAACGGATCGCCCCCCTTCAACCGCACGACGCGCTTGCCGGCTCGAGCATGCTCGAGCAGCAGCTCCTCGGTTTGCTCCTGCGGCACCGCCTCGCCGCCGCCCTCCTTGCCGACGAACACGAGCTCGGCGTCCGCCCGTGCTCCATCGAGGGCCCCGAGCCCGACCAGGCGGTCGTAGAGGATCACGTCGGCCTCTGCGATCACCTCGAGCGCCCGCGCCCCGAGCAGCCCCGGGTCGCCGGGACCCGCGCCGACGAGGAACACCCGCCCGCTCTTCGCGCCGGGCCCCTGCGCCCCCGCTCGGTGCGGGCGCTCAGCGTCCATCGCCGGCCATCTCCCGCGCGGCGCTCAGCAGATCCTCCGCGCCGACCGACCGCAGCCGCGCCGCGACGGCCGCGCCGAGGGCCTCGGGATCGCGGGCCTCGCCACAGAGCTGATCAGCCGCCCAGGCGGAGCCGTCCGGCAGACCGACCCAGGCGCGCAGCCTGAGCCCCTCGTCGGGCAGGTGCTCGGCGCGAGCGCCGAGGGGTGTGTTGCAGTCGGCGCTCAGCTCGGCGGCGAGCGCCCGCTCGGCTCGCAGGCTGCGCAACGAGGGCTCGTTGCTGATCGCCGCGGCCGCCTCGAGCGCCCGCTCGTCATCGCTTCGGCCCTGCAACGCCAGGGCTCCCTGGCCGGGAGCGGGCACGAAGCGGTCCGGGTCGAGCGAGCCGCCGGCCTCGCGCTCGCGGCCCAGGCGCACCAGGCCGGCCCGAGCCAGGACGATCGCGTCGAGCCGCTGTTCGCGGTCGGCGAGCTTCGCAAGTCGCGTGTCGACATTGCCCCGCAGTGGCACCACCTCGAGATCCTCGCGGGCGGCGCGCAGCTGTGCGACGCGGCGCAGGCTGCTCGTTCCCACCCTGGCGCCGGGCGCGAGCGCGGTCAGCTCAGCTGCTCCGCACAGCACGTCCTCGGCGGGAGCTCGGGGCGGTACCCCGAGCAGTGCAGTTCCGGCGGCCAGTTCGCCCGGCACGTCCTTTGCCGAGTGGACGGCGAGATCGATTCGTCCGTCGAGCAGTGCCTGCTCGAGCTCGGCCACCCAGCGCGACTTGTCGGCTGCCCCGGCGCCGCTGTCACCGCCGGTGAGCATCGGCACGATCTCGATCGACTCGCTCCCGCCCCACTCGCCGAGCATCTCCGCTACGAGCTCGGCCTGGGCCAGCGCCAGGGCGCTGCGCCGGGTGCCGATGCGCATCAGCTCTGGTTGCGCCTCGCGGGCGCCGCGCGGCGGCGCTCCAGGTCGTGGACCTCGGCCAGCTCGCCTGCCTGCCCGTCGGCGCGGGCGCTCTCTCCGGCCTGCTCGGCTGCACCCGGGTCCTCGCGCAGGGCGAACAGCTCGCGCACGAGCTCGAGGATGGCGTGCCCGCCGGTGCCCTTCTGGTCGTCGTCGAGGCTTCGCAGCCGGATCGTCGGCTCGTGCAGCAGACGCGTCATCACGGCGCGCGCGATCGCTTCCACACGTGCGACGTCGCGGGCCGAGGCGGTGTCCCAGCGGCCGTTGTTCTCCGCCAGCACCTGCTCGACGATCGAGTTGCCGTGCTCGCGCAGCGCGGCCACCGTCGGCAGCGCGTCGAGCTGGCCGAGCCAGCGCGCGAAGCGATGGATCTCCTCCTCGACGATCTCGTGCGCCCTTGGCGCCTCCTCGGCACGCGAGCTGAGGTTGTGGGCGACCACGGCCTGCAGGTCGTCGATGTCGTAGAGCGTCACGCCCTCGAGCTCCGCGCAGGCCGGGTCGATGTCCCGTGGCACGGCGATGTCGATCAGCAGCAGCGGCCGGCCCTGGCGCTGGGACATCACGAGCTCGAGCTCCTCGCAGCCCACGATCGGATGCGGTGAGGCGGTCGAGGACAGCACGATGTCGGCCGCCAGCAGCTGCTCGGGGAGCCTCTCGAGCCCGACGACGGTGCCGCCGAAGCGCTGGGCGAGGCTGATCGCGCGGTCCGCGTGGCGGTTCGCGACGAAGATCGTGCCGGCGCCCTGCTCGGCGAGTGCCCGCGCGGTCAGCTCGCTCGTCTCGCCGGCGCCGAGGATCACGACGTGGCGTTCCTGCAGCTCGCCGAGCACGCTCAGCGCGAGGTCGACGGCGACCGATGGCACGCTGACGCGGCTCGCGCCGATGCCGGTCTCGGAGCGCACGCGCTTGCCGGTCGTGAGCGCCGCCGCGAACAGCCGGTTGGAGAGAGGGCCGGTGGCGCCGGCGCGCATCGCCGTTTCGTGGGCGCGACGTACCTGCCCTTGGACCTCGGCCTCGCCCACGATCATCGACTCGAGGCCCGCGGTCACGCGGTACAGCTGGCGAGCCGCGTCGCAGTTGCGGGGCGAGTAGATCGCCTCGGCGAGCTCCGTCGGGCGAATTCCCGCGCGGCGCGCAAGCAGGCCGAGCACGTAGGACTCGGCGGTGACAACAGACCCACCCTCGCCGCCGACGACGAGGTACACCTCGGTGCGGTTGCAGGTCGAGATCACGACCGCCTCCCGAACCTCGCCGGAGTCGGTGACGGTGCGGACGAACTCCTCGGCCTCGTTGTCGCTGAAGGCGAGCCGTTCCCGCAGCGAGACCGGCGCCGTCTTGTGCGAGATGCCGAGCGCCAGCAACTCGCTCACTGGGACCCCCCCGCTGAGGACTCGGTCTCGCCGTCGGCCTGCGTGTGGGCTGGGGCGCGGTCGAGCTCTTCCAGCAGCGCCCCGAGATCGCGCTCCGTGCGGCTCATCCGCACGGCCATGATCGCGACGTAGACGAGCACCATCGCGAACAGCACGATGTAGGCCGCGGCGACGTACTTGCCGGCCGTGTGCAGGGGCAGGGCTGGGAGCTCGGCGAGCAGCGCCATCAGCCGATCGTCCCGGGTGCCGATCCGGTGCCGAACCTGCCGCCGGCGCCGACCGTCTCGGTTTGCGGCGCGACTGGCCGCGGCGTGCCCTCGGGCAGCGCGCTGGGGGCGGCGCTGCGGCCGCGCGTGCCGGCCTCTTCGCCGGACAGGCGTCGGCGCAGCGCGCGAACCTGGGCACGGGTGTGCTTGGCGGTCAGCTCGTATTTGCAGAGCGTCGCGTAGAGCAGCGCGATCGCGAGCAGCGAGACGAGGAACGTCAAGGCCATCGGCCCGGGCAGGTTCGACGTGCTGCCCAGCACGCGGGGATGCAGGAACGCGGTGGACATCCTCACTGCGATGAAGTTCAGCGGAACGAAGGCGCCGGCGGTCACGGCGAAGACCGATGCGTAGCGCGCCTGGCGCTCGGGGTCCTCGATCGCGAAGCGAAGCGGCTGGTAGGTCGCGTACAGCAGGAACACGATCAGGAAGGACACGAGCGTCGGCTCGTTCCAGACCCACCAGTGGCCCCACGAACCCTTCGCCCAAATCGAGCCGGTGATCAGCGTCGCGAGGGCGAACACGAGGGCGATGTGGATCGCGACGTAGGAGCGCACATCCCAGCGGGCGTCGCGCGTGCGCAGGTGCTGGACCGCGAGCAGCCCGCCGAGCACGAAACCGCACAGCGAGACGATCGCCAGCGGCACGTGCACGTAGAAGATCTTCTGGAGGAACCCCTGTTCGGCTTCGAGCGGCGCATAGAAGAAGACCAGCGCCAGCCCCGCGGCCATCGCGACGACTGTGGTGATGCTCAGGGCGCGCAGGCCTTTGCCGTAAACCATCTAGTCCTCCAGGAGGAAGTCGAACAGGGCGTAGGCGATCAGCCCGAAGACCAGATCATAGACCCCGAGCGTCGCCAGCCAGCGCCCGGAAGGCCCGCTGGGATGGGCGAATGCGAGCAGCGGCGCGGTGCTGCGGGCGCCGCCGATCACGATCGGTACGAACAGCGGCAGGGAGAGCAGCGGCCCGAGCAGGTCTCGCGCGCGAGTGCGGACGGCCATCGCTGCCACGAGCGTGCCGATGACTGCGACCCCGAGGTCGCCGAGGGCGAGGGTTGCGATCAGGCCGCCGAGGGCGGGGCCGACGGGCGGCCCGAGCAGCAGCAGCGAGAAGGCCGGCACCGCGACGATCTCGAGCGCCACCAGGTAGGCGAGCAGCGTCAATACCTTCGCGATCAACATCGCGCTGCGGTCCACGGGGGCGAGCAGGAAGCCGTCGAAGCCTCCCTCCTCGGCATCGGCGACGAACAGCCGGTTCACGCCGAGGATCGCTGCGAACAGCAGCGTGACCCACAGGATGCCTGCGGCGAGGTCGCCTTCGACGCTGCCGCGGTTGATCGCGAAGTGGAAGACGACGAAGGTCGTCACGGCGAACAGCGACATGCCGGGCACAGACTCGAGCGTGCGCAGCTCGACGAGCAACTCCTTGCGGAGCAGCGCACCCACCGTCCGTGCGAGGCCCACGGTCTTGGGCGCGCGTGGGATCTCCCCCGGCGGCGCAGCGACCGGGCTCTCGCCGACGGCGGCGCTCACCGGTACAGCTCCGTGATCTCCCCGGCGCCGACGGACGCGGCGTCGGCCAGCAGCGCCGGGCGGCCCGCCCGCAGCCCGAGCACCAGGTCCGCCTCCGCCAGGCCGCCTCCCGGGTCATGGCTGCACACCACCCGCGTGCGGCCGGAGGCCGCTCCGATCAACGGCAGGACGAGCTCGATCGCCGCCGGATCGAGGTTCGCGTAGGGCTCGTCGAGGAGCAGCAGCTCGGGGTCGTGGAGAACCGACCTTGCGACGGCCACGCGCTGGACCATGCCGCGCGAGAGCGTGCGCAGCGGCTCATCGGCACGCGAGGTGATCGCGACGGCGTCGAGCAGCTCGGCGATCCGCTCGGCGTCGACGCCGTGCAAGCGGGCGTGGTAGCGGAGGTTCTCGGTCGCGGTCAGCTCGCGGTAGAGCAGCGGCTCGTGGGCCAGCAACCCGATCTTGCCGCGCACCGCCCAGGCCTGGAGCGGCAGCTCGCTGCCCAGGACGCAAACGCTGCCGGCGTGGGGTCGCAGCAGCGTCGCGAGCACCCGCAACAGCGTCGTCTTGCCCGCACCGTTGGGCCCGAACACGACCAGCGTGGCGCCGGCCGGCAACGACAGGCCGATCCCGCTGAGCGCCTCGCGTTCCCCGAAGCGCCGCACGACCCCGCTCAGCTCGAGCGCGGCGGCGCTCATCTCTTCGCTCGCACGCAGTTCACCTGTGAAGCCTAAAGCCTGCCTCGAGCATCGTCGCCCGGCGAGGGGGCTAGGAGAGCGCGGGCTGGCCTGTGATAAGAGGCCCGCCCACCCCGCCCTTCGGGGTGCTCGCCCGCTGGGCCGCCGCGATCAGCTCGCGAACGGCTCCCTCCCCGGCCTGCGGGTCCTCGGCGTCGCGCAGCAACGCGATCGGGTCCGGGTCTCCGCCGACGATGCCCTCGAAGAACTCCTTGCGGTCCTGGTAGGTCGGCAGCGTGCCCTTCGCCCAGCCGCGCACCTCGTTCAGCAGCACCGCGAGCCTGGCGTAGGGCTCGCCGAACTGGCCTTCGACCTCGCGCTTGATGCGCTTCGCCAGCGCCGGCGAGGCGCCCGCCGTGGAGATCGCGATCGCGAGCGGGCCGGTGCGCACGATCGCCGGCAGGATGAAGTTGCAAAGCGGCGGCACGTCGACGACGTTGACGAGCATCGCCCGCCGCTCGGCATCGTCGTAGACCGCGATGTTGACGTCCGTGTCGTTGGTCGCCGCGATCACCATGAAGACTCCCTCGAGGTCCGCGGCGCCGCCATAGGGGCGCTGCTCCCAGCGGATCGAGCCCTCCCGGGCGTACTCCTGCAGCGCCGCCTCGGCCTCCGGCGCGATCAGCGTGACATCGCCGTCGCAGGCCAGCAGCCCCTCGACCTTCTCGAGGCCGATCTCGCCACCGCCGACGACCACGCAGCGCCTGTTCGTCAGCTTCAGGCAGGCGATGTAGAAGGGGGTGTCGAGCATCCCCTGGACGCAGCTCTGATCGCAGATCCCTCTGCGGAGCTGGCAGACGCACTCCTTTCCTGCGTAGGCCTGGGCCGGCATGCCACAAGGTTAGCCGCCCCCGGCGTCCCGCTCGGGAGGCTTCAGGGCTTCGGAACGCCGCGCCCGAAGGCCCTCGCGACAAGCCTCGCGAGGGTCACTGCGCTCGAGCGCCAGGCCCGCTCGCGGTCGGCCTCCCGCTGCGAGCGCAGCCTTGCCACGGCCCGTGCCGCAGCGGCCGTCGTCGCGTCGTAGGGGCTCCACCAGAGGCCCCGCATCGAGGCTGGATCCCAGGTGATCAGCTTCTCCTGAGCGCACGCACGGAGGCCCGCCTGGCCGAGGGTGCGCCCGAGCCCGCTGCCCGCGGCCGCCCCCCACGGTCCGCGCGAGACCGTCGGCCCCGGCAGGTGGTCGTTGAGCCAAACCATCCCTGCCCGCAGCTCGCGCGCGATGCGGGTGCCCCGGTAGCGGTCCGCCGTCCACACCGAGGCACCGAGGCCGTACTCGCTGTCGTTGGCTCTCGCGATCGCCTCCTCCTCGGTGCTGACCGCAAAGACGCTGAGCACCGGCCCGTCGAGCGGCTCCCGGGCGATCCGCATCTCCTCGCTCACCCCGCTCAGCACCGTCGCCGAGTAGAACGCGCCGCCGGCGCTCGCGGGCGCCTCGAGCGGGCCGCCGCAGTGCATCCGCGCGCCTCGCTCCAGCGCGTCCTCGACGAGCTCCTGGACGCGCGCCAGGCGGGCGGCCGAGGACAGGGGGCCCATCTGGGTGCGCTCGTCGGCAGGGTCGCCGACGCGCACCGCCCGAGCGCCGCGCACGAGCCCGGCGAGGAACGGCTCGTAGACCTCGCGGGCGACGAACACGCGCTCGACCGACCCGCGCGCCTGGCCCGCGCCCGCGCAGCCCGCCCACAGCGCGCCCGCCACCGCGCGCGGCACGTTGGCGTCGGCGAGCACCAGCATCGCGTCCTTGCCGCCGATCTCCACCGTCACCTCCTTCTCGCGCGAGACGCAGGCTCGCGCTACCTCCCGGCCGATCGCCGGCGAGCCCGTGAAGAGGATCTTGCCGGCATCGGAGCGGGCGAGGGCGACGCCCGTTTCGGGGCCTCCGTGGATGATCTGGACGAGGCCCTCGGGAAGGCCTGCGCGGGCGAGCACGCGGCCGATCCGATCGCCGGCCAGGCAGGCCCTCGCGGCGGGCTTGAAGGCGACGCCGTTGCCTGCGAGCAGCGCGCCTGCGATCTGCCCGAGCGGCTGTGCGAACGGGGCGCTGCCCGCTCCGATCACCCCGACCACGCCGTACGGCTCGTAAGCGATGCGGCCACGCTTGGCGACCGCCAGCGAGCGGCTGACGCCGACGCGCCGGCCACCGAGCACCGACGCACCTTCCTCGGCGACCCAGCTCAGCGCGTCGATCGCAGCCAGCAGCTCGAGGGCCGCGACCTCCGCGCGGGGGCGCCCCTGCTCGGCGACCAGCAGGTCCGCGAGCTCGTCGAAGTCATCGATCACCGCTTGGGCCATGCGGCGCATGTAACGGGCGCGGTCGGCGACGCGCAGCAGGGCCCACAGCGGCTGCACCTTCGCGATCGCGGTCACGACCTCCGCCACCTGGTTGGGCGGCGTCACGGCGACGCTGCCCAGCTCCGCGCCCGTCGCCGGGTTGCGGGAGCTCAGCCGCGGCGCGGCCTCGGGGGTGACGGTCGCCATCAGCGGCGATTATCCATCGTCGCCTGCCTGCCCCTCGTCCTTCGCATCGCGACCCCGCTCCCGGCGGATCCGCTCGAAGCGCTCGGCGAGCGCGGCCTCGGCCTCGTCGGGCGCGTAGAAGCGCTCTCCCACCACCCCCTCGGGCGCGAGCTCCTGGGGGCCGACGTGTCCCGGCAGGCGGTGCGGATTCTCGTAGCCGCCGCGATCCTGGCCCGGCCTCGGTCCCGAGCGCAGCCACGTCGGCGCCGGCTGGGCGCCGTGCTCGCGGACGTGCGCCTGTGCGGCCGACAGCCCGCGGCCGGCGGCATCCGACTTCGGCGCGAGTGACAGGTAGATCGCGGCCTGGGCGAGGGCATAGCGTGCCTCCGGCAGGCCCACGTGCTCGACCGCCGCGGCCGCCGCCGTCGCCACCGACAGCGCCGCCGGGTCCGCATTGCCGATGTCCTCGGAGGCGAGGATCACCATGCGCCGCACGATGAATCGCGGGTCCTCACCGCCCTCGAGCATCACCGCGAGGTAATACAGCGAAGCGTCCGGGTCGGACCCCCGCGTCGCCTTGATCCACGCCGACGCGTAGTCGTAATGGCGGTCACCGGCTTTGTCGTAGAGCACCGCTCGGCGCTGCAGGGCGTCCTCGGCGCGTGCCAGGCCGACCTCACCCTCGCCGAGCTCCCGGGCGGTCTCGATCGCCAGCTCCAGAGCGTTGAGCGCCGTTCGCGCGTCTCCTTCGCTGCGCACCGCCAGGAAGCCGATCGCATCCTCGCCGACTGTCGCGCCCTGCGGCTGCGCCCTGCGCAGCACCTCTTCGAGCTCCTCGACACTCAGCGGTTGCAGCGCGTAGACGCGGAGCCGCGACAGCAACGCTCCGTTCACCTCGAAAGCGGGGTTCTCGGTGGTCGCTCCGATCAGCGTCACGAGTCCCTCCTCGACAGCCGGCAGGAGCGCGTCCTGCTGGGCCTTGTTGAAGCGGTGGATCTCGTCGAGGAACAGGATCGTCTGCTGGGTGGGCGGGGGCCCGATTTCCCGGCGGTGGCGCGCGCGCTCGATCACCGCCCGCACCTCGGCGCGGCCGGCCTGCACCGCGGACAGCTCTTCGAAGGCCGCTCCGGAGCCCGCAGCGACGATCCGGGCGAGGGTCGTCTTGCCCGACCCGGGTGGGCCGTAGAGCACCATCGAATGCGGGCGACCCTGCTCGATCGCGGTGCGCAGCGCGGAGCCCTCGGCGAGCAGATGAGCCTGTCCTACGAAGCCCTCCAGGCCCCGCGGTCGAACGCGCGCGGCCAGCGGTTGGGCCTCCTCGGTCGCTGCCGAGGATCGCGCCTCGTCATCCCCCGGATCGACGTCCGCTCCGAACAGGCTATCCATCCGTCTGAGTATGCATCCAGTGGACAGGACCGGTGTCCAGACTTCAGTTGAAGGTGGGCGCTGGAGGCCGTCGAAGGTGTAGATTCGACCTGACGCTGACGTTCGTTCACATCGCAGAGGAGAGTCAGAACTAGAAATGGCTATCGGCCCTTCGGAGGCTCTCGAGGTCTCCGAGAGCGCGGGGACGCAGCTCGATTTCCTGGATCTCGGCGGCGAAATCGCCGCCCGCTCGCCGCTACAGCTGTTCTGGCGCCGGCTGCGCTCGGACCGCGTGGCGATCGTCTCCGGTGGGTTCATCGTGTTCCTGATCGTGATCGCGTTCTTCGCCCCACTGGTCATCAAAATCCTCGGCTTGCCCGGCCCGAACGTCCAGAACCTCAACTTGACGGACTCGTTCGGATCGCCGATCGGACCGACCTCGGGCCATCCGTTCGGGGTCGACCAGCTCGGCCACGATGTGATGTCGCGGGTCATATACGGCACGCGGGTTTCGCTCGAGGTGGGGATCATCGGGACGGCTCTGTCGACGCTGATCGGCGTCTTCTTCGGTCTCGTCGCGGGCTACTACCGCGGCTGGGTCGACACGGTCATCTCGCGCATGACCGACGTCGTGCTGTCGATCCCGCTGCTGCTCCTCGGCATCGGCATCGGCGCGGCCTGCGCCGTGAAGGGATGTCTCGGCGGTGCGATCCAGCCGGGCCTGGGGGTGATCATCTTCCTGATCGTCTTCGCGACCTGGCCGTACATGGCGCGCATCGTCCGAGGATTGGTGCTGTCGCTGCGGGAGCGCGAGTTCGTCGAAGCCTCGCGCGCACTGGGAGCGTCGAACACGCGGATCATGGTCCGGGAGATCCTGCCCAACCTGACGGCGCCGATCATCGTCTTCGCGAGCCTGCAGATCCCGACCAACATCCTGATCGAGGCGGCGCTGTCGTTCCTCGGCGTCGGGATCCGCCCGCCGACGGCGAGCTGGGGCCAGATGATCGCCTCGGCGACGCCGATCTTCAACACGGCATGGTGGTACATGGTCTTCCCCGGTACGGCGCTGCTGCTTACCGTACTGGCCTTCAACCTGCTGGGGGACGGGCTTAGAGATGCCCTGAACCCGAGGGGTGCCCGATGAGGAGCACTCGATCCACAACACAGGAGGCGACTCAATGAGGTCGATTAGAACGGTCGCGGCAATCGCGGCCGTAGCCGTGCTCGCGGTGGTGCTCGCGGCGTGCGGCTCGAGCAAATCCTCGAGCTCCGGCTCGAGCGGCTCGAGCAGCGTCAACACCGGCGGGTTCCAGAGCCCCACCACGCAGTCGCTCACGGGCGGCAAAAAGGGCGGGACCCTGCAGGTGCTGGACGAAACCGACTTCGAACACATCGACCCAGGGATCGCTTACTACTCGCTGGACTACGAGGTGGTGTTCGCGACGCAGCGTCCGCTGTACTCGAACAAGCCGAACACGGCTTCCGAAGCGAGTCCCGACATGGCGTCGGGTCCGCCCGAAATCTCCTCCGACAACAAGACCATCACGGTGCACCTGCGCGAAGGCGTCAAGTTCTCGCCGCCGGTGAATCGCGAAGTCACATCGGAAGACGTCGCCTACGCGATCGAGCGAGGCGACAACGCGAACGTCGCGAACCCCTACATACACGCCTACTTCGACCCGGTCGAAGGCGTGCCGAAGGGGACCGGTGGCCCGGTCAAGGGCATCACGACGCCGGACAAGCACACGATCGTCTTCAAACTCACCGAACCGAAGGCCGGCCTGGTCGCGGCGGCGATGGTGACGCCCCTGACCGCGGCCGTTCCGAAGGAATACGCCGAAAAGTTCGACAAGCACAAGCCGTCGGACTACGGCAACTTCCAGGTCGCAACCGGGCCGTACATGTTCAAAAACGACAGCTCGGGCAAAGTGCTCTCCGTCGGTTACTTCCCGGGCAAGTCGGCGACCCTGGTGCGCAACCCCAACTGGAATGCCTCGACCGACATCCGGCCGGGCTACCTGAACGAAATCCAGATCAAGATCGGCGGCACCAACTCCGTGATCGGCAAGCAGGTGCTGGAAGGCACCAACATCGTCGAGAACGAACCGCCGGCGCAGAACAACGTCCGGCTGGCGGCCGAAAAGTACAAGAGCCAGCTGGAGATCTCGCCGGGTGCCGGGTCGCACTACATCGGCGTCAACAACGCGCACGGCCCGTTCAAGAACGAAAACCTGCGCAAGGCGTTCTGGGCGGCGCTGAACCGTGAAGCCATGGACAAGGCGCGCGGCGGCAAGCTCGTCACCGACGTGATGACGCACTTCGTCTATCCGACGATCCCCGGCTTCGAACAGGCCGGTGGGCTGGCGGGGCCGAAGTTCGACTTCAACGAACACCCCGAAGGCAGCGCGTCGGTGGCCGCCAAGTACATGAAGCTGGCGGGTTATCCGTCGGGCAAGTACACCGGCAACGAAACCCTTTCGATCGTGGGCGCCAAGGGCAACCCGGCCGAACAGGATGCCGAAATCGTCAACCAGACCTTGAAGAACCTGGGCTTCAACACGAAGTTCACGCTGGTCGAAACGGCGACGATGTACGCGAAGTACTGCAACGTGCCGAAAGAAGAGATCGACGTCTGCCCGTCGGTGGGCTGGATCGCCGACTTCGGTGACCCGCAGACGGTCCTCGACATCACGTTCAACGGCAAGTTCATCAACGCCACGGGGAACGTGAACTGGAGCCAGGCGAAAGACGCGGCGCTCGAAAAAGAAATGGCCGCCGGCGAACTGGTGGCAGGCAAAGCGGCGCGCGCGAGCGCGTGGGCGAAGATCGACGAACACATCGTCGAAAAAGCCCTCTCGATCCCGTTCGACTGGGACAAGCAGGCGAACATCGAGGGCAGCCAGGTGGCTGGCGTCGGCGACCTTTGGGACGTCGGCGAGTGGGACTACAGCTGGACCTCGCTCAAGTAGCAGGCCGGCCTCGAGCGGTGAAAGGGGCCCCGCCTTCGCGGCGGGGCCCCC
>DASWFM010000004.1:0-1915 GCA_036394235.1 Solirubrobacteraceae bacterium
CGAGCCGCAGGACGAGGACATTCACATGGCGATCGAGCGCCGCCTCACGGAGCTCACGGGCCCCGTCGGCGGGCGCCTGCACACGGCGCGCTCGCGCAACGACCAGGTCGTGACCGACCTGGCGATGTTCACGCGCGGCGCCGCGGGTGCCGCCGGCGACGCCGTAGCCGTGCTGATGCGGACGTTGCTCGAGCGGGCCCGTGAGCACGCAGCGACGGCGATGCCCGGCTATACGCACCTGCAGCGCGCCCAGCCCGTCTACCTCGGCCATCACCTGCTCGCCTACTTCTGGATGCTCGAGCGGGACCGGCGGCGGTTCGCATATGCCCGGCGCGAGGCGGGACGGCTGCCGCTCGGCTCGGGTGCGCTGGCGGGAGTCAACTTCGACACCGACCGCGAGATGCTGGCGGCTGAGCTGGGCTTCGAGGAGGTCGCGCCGAACTCGATCGACGCTGTGAGTGGGCGTGACTTCATCCTCGACTTCCTCGCGGCGGCCGCGACGTGCGCGACTCACCTGTCGCGGTTCGGCGCCGAGCTGGTGCTGTGGTCGAGCAGCGAGTTCGGCTTCCTCGAGCTGCCCGACAGCTGGAGCTCGGGCTCCTCGATCATGCCCCAGAAGAAGAACCCCGACGCGGCCGAGCTGCTTCGCGCCAAGGCGCCTCGCGTGGTCGCCCACCTCGCGGCGCTGCACGGCGTGATCCACGCGCTGCCCCTGACCTACAACAAGGACCTCCAGGAGGACAAGGAGCACCTGTTCGACGCTGCCGACACGGTGCTGCTGTCGCTCGCGGCGGCGACCGGGATGATCGCCGGCGCTTCCTTTGACGTGGCGCGTATGCGCGAGGCCGCGTCCGACGAGCTGATCGCTGCGACCGACATCGCCGACCTGCTCGTGAAGCTCGGGATGCCCTTCCGCGAGGCACACGGGGTGGTGGCGGGTCTCGTGCGCACTGCCGTCGACAGCGGCCGGTCGCTTTCGGATCTCAGCGGAGCCGAGCTGAGCGCGCACAGCGAGCTGCTCGCCGGCCACGAGTCCGAGTTCCGCGAGGTGCTGACGTCGAGCTCGTGGCTCGAGTCGAAGGTCTCCGAGGGCGGGACGGCCACGGCGAGACTCGCCGAGCAGCTCGCGCTGGCCGAGCGGACGCTCGATGAAGACCCGGCCCGCTGAGTCGCCGTCGTCCGCGGTCCCGGCGCCGAGGACCGGGGCGCGAACAGCGCTGGACGCGCTTCCCGGAAGCTTCTACGAGCGTCCCGTGCTCGAGGTGGCACGAGACCTGATCGGCTGCACGGTCGTGCATGGCGAAACGGCGGGTGTGATCGTCGAGACGGAGGCCTATCACCAGCAGGAGCCGGCCTCCCATGCGTACATCGGCCTGACGCCGCGGACGAGCACGCTGTTCGGCCCTCCCGGCGTCGCCTACGTGTACCGCTCCTATGGCATCCATGCTCTGTTCAACGCGGTCTGCGAGCCCGAGGGCGTCGGCGCGGCGGTGCTGATCCGGGCCCTTCGGCCCGTCGCCGGCCTGGAGCTGATGCGCCGGCGCCGCAGCCGCCGCCCACGTGCAGACGAAGCTGAAGCCGGCAGCGTGCGAAGCGAGGATGGATCCGGCGCGCGGGCGATGGCCGATCGTGAGCTGTGCTCGGGCCCCGGGCGGCTGGCGCAGGCGCTCGGCATCGAGCTCGGCGAGAACGGGACATCGCTCGTCCGTGGCCCGGTCAGGGTCCTGCCCCGGGAGCGGCGCGCGCCCGAGATCGTCGCCTCGACACGCATCGGCATCACCAAGGCAGCCGCGTTGCCGTGGCGGTTCAGCCTCGCCGGCGATGAGAACGTCTCGAGGCCATGGCCCAGCCGCTCGGGCTGACGCCGCCGGTAGGCGAGGGGGAGGGGGAAGGAGAGGATTCCGGCGGTGGCGCA
>DASWFM010000005.1:0-5061 GCA_036394235.1 Solirubrobacteraceae bacterium
TGCCCTGGACCTCACGAGCCGCAAGGGCGGCGATCGTCGCCACTCCCGAAAGGTGAGCGAGGAAATTCAGCGCGGTGCGCTCACCCGTCAGCAGCGCGGCGGCCGCCCCCCGGACCTCCAGCACCGGCCCGCCCTGCTCTCGCCAGCGCCCCTCCTCGACCAGCCGCTCGATCTCCGCCGCCGCGTCCAGCGCGAGGAACACGGCTTCGGCGGCGTCGAGCCCGTAGATCACCCCGGGGGCCTTCTGCGTGATCCTCGCGAGCGCGCGCGCATCGGGATCGACCGTGGCGGCCGTCGTCACATCCCCCTCCCCCACGTCCTCGGCGAGCGCGGCCCGCACGAGCGCCCGCAACCCCTCCACCTAGCTCTCCGCGTGCGCCTTGGCTGAGGAGAGCAGATAGGCCCGGACAAAGCCGTCGAGGTCCCCGTCGAGCACTCGCTGCACGTCGCCCATCTCGTAGCCGGTGCGGAGATCCTTGACCATCGTGTAGGGATGGAGCACGTAGGAGCGGATCTGCGAGCCGAAGTTCACGTCCTGCGCCTCGCCCTTCTCGCGCGCGATCTCTTCCTGGCGCTCACGATCTTTGCGTTCCAGCAGCTTGGCCGTCAGCATCGCCATCGCGGTGGCCCGGTTGGAGGACTGAGAGCGCTCGTTCTGGCACTGCACGACGATCCCCGTCGGACGGTGCGTGATGCGCACCGCCGAATCGGTCTTGTTGACGTGCTGGCCGCCCGCGCCGGAGGCACGGTAGGTGTCGACCTGCAGGTCATCGTCGTTGATCTCGACCTCGCCGGTGTCCTTCAGCACCGGGGCCACCTCGACCCCCGCAAAGCTCGTCTGCCGGCGGTGGGCGGAGTCGAATGGCGACAGGCGCACGAGGCGGTGCACGCCGCGCTCGGCTCCGAACAGGCCGTAGGCGTTCTCGCCCGAGGCCCTGAAGGTGGCCGACTTGATGCCTGCTTCCTCGCTCTCGCCGACCGCGAGCATCTCTACCTTGAAGCCCCGCCGCTCGGCCCAGCGCATCTCCATTCGCAGCACCATCTCAGCCCAGTCCTGGGCGTCCGTCCCCCCCGCGCCGGCGTTGACTGTGACGAGCGCGTCGCCGCTGTCGTAAGGGCCTGAGAACAGGCGCTGCTCCTCGAGCTCGGCCAGGCGCGCCTCGACCGAGGCGATCTGCTCGTCGACCTCCTGCTCCAGCGAGCTGTCCTCGGCGGCCATCTCGGCGAGGCCGTCGAGATCCTCCACATCGCTCTGCAGCGCCTGAAACCCTTCTAGACGGCGAGAGGCCCGGGCGTGCTCGGAGGACACCGAGGCGGCCCGCTCGGCGTCGTCCCAGAACCCGGCAGCGCCCATCTCGCGCTCCAGCCCGGACACCTGCTCAGCGAGAGCTGCCGGGTCAAAGATAGTCCGAGAGCAGCTTCATCTGCTCACGGATCGCGGCCAGGCGCTGCGGTGTCGACTCGCTTGCATCCGTTGTGGTCACGCTCCCACGCTATCAGCCGCCCGGCCCGCTTCAGCCGCGCCGAATACGCTTGCCGGCTGATGGCGGCGATCACCCCCCAACCCGCGCCCGGTACGCCCGAGGAGCTGTCCGCCGCGTTCGCACGGGCGCTGGCTCGCGGCGAACTCGAGCAGGCGCTCGCGATGTGGGCTCAGGACGCGACGATCTTGACGGCCGCGGGCGAGGCGGTGCGAGGACGCGAGGCGATCGCAGCCGCCCTGCGGAGCCTCGTCGACAACGGCACCCAGGTCGAGATCGAGCTCTCCCGGACGATCACCGCGGGCGACGTCGCCTTGGGACTCGGCACGCTCACGCTCACCGGCACCAGCCACGACGGCCAGGCGTTCCGCCAGCAGAGCAGCTCGGTGGTGATCTACTCCCGAGCCGCCGACGGGCGCTGGCGGATCGCTCTCGACGCGCCCTGGGGACTGCCGGAGAGCTGACTGACGCGCCCTCGGGTCCGCCGGGCGCTAACCGGGCACCACGACGAGCTTGCCCGCCGGGTGGCCATGCTCGCTTTCGCGCAGCGCCTCGCCGACCTGGCCCAGTGCGAAGATGCCCGCCACCGGGAAGCTGATGCGGCCCGACTCGATCAGCGGCAGCACCTCCTCGAGCGACGCGCGCTGGTGCCCGCCAGCGCCACCCGCATGGAACTCGACACCGAGGTCCTGCGCTTCGGTGTAGGCGGCGATCGAGACCACCCGCGCGGCCCCTCCCGCGAGCTCGACGAGCGCGCCGAGCTCGCCGTGTCCGGATGCGTCGAGCGCCGCGTCGGCACCCTCCGGTGCGGCCTCCCGCAGCCTCTGGAGCAGGCCATCGCCGTAGAGCACCGGGGTCACGCCGAGAGCCTCCACCTGATCGGCCCTGGCCGCGCTTGTGGTGCCGATCACCCGCACTCCCCGAGCGACGGCCAGCTGCGCGGCGAGCGAGCCGACGCCGCCTGAGGCGCCGGCGATCGCGAGCGTCTCGCCGGGCTCCGGCGCGAGGCGGTCGAGCGTCGCATAGGCGGTGCCGACGACGACGCCGAGCCCGCCCGCGATCTGCCACTCGAGCTCGGGCGGCTTTCGGACCAGCATCTCGGGCCGCGCGAGGGCGAGCTCCGCGTAGGAAGGTCCCGCGGGGATGCCGAGCACCTCGTCACCCGGTGCAAAATCGTCCACCCCCGGTCCGGTCTCCTCGACCACACCCGCGACATCGAAGCCGAGGCCGCGGGGCGCCTCGAGCGGGACATCGCCGGCGACGACGCCGTGCACGATCTTCCAGTCGATCGGATTGACTCCCGCCGCGCGGACGCGAAGCGAGAGCTCCCCCTCGCCGGGCACCGGGTCCTCGATCTCCTCGACGCGCAGAACGTCGAAATCGCCGTATTCGTGAAAGCGAACGGCCCTCACGCGTGCCGACCCGCGCGCATGTCACAAACGCACCGGCGATCGCACGGAGTCGCTCGGATGGTGGGCTGGGACCCTCGTGAGTGCGGCTGGCCACACGCGCGCTCACAAGGGTTCCGGCCCGCCCTCACGCGCCGTGGCACCTCTTGTACTTCTTGCCGCTGCCGCACCAGCAGGGGTCGTTGCGGCCGACCTGGTGCTCGGAGTCGACGACGCGCTGCTCGACGACCGGCATCGCTTCGAGCTCTTCGCCGTCCCCGTAGCCCTCGGCGCCGGCCGCACCGGCTGCCGCCGCCGCGGCGGCGAGCGCCCCCGCGCCCGCCGCGCTGTGGCCGCCGGAGTAGGAGACCCGCCCCGCTCGCGTCGAGTTGCCGGCGGCGGCGAAGGACGGGGGCTGGCCACCGGGCCCGCCGCCGTTCTCGCCCTCGACGTTCACCTGCACGTTGAAGATCATCCGCGCGTAGTCGGTCCAGACGCTGTTCATCAGTTCGCCGAACAACGTGAAGGCCTCGTTCTTGTAGGCCACCAGCGGGTCGATCTGCGCAAAGCCACGCAGGTGGATGCCCTCGCGTAGGTAGTCCATGTCGAACAGGTGCTCGCGCCAGCGCTCGTCGATCGTCTGCAGCAGCAGGAACCGCTCGAGCGCGCCCATCAGCTCCTCGCCCAGGGACTCCTCGCGGGCGTCGTAGCGCCGCATCGCCTCCTCGAGGATCGTCTCGACCAGCTGGCTGCGATCGATCGTCTGGTTCTGAAGCGCGGCGTCGTCGATCTCGACGGGGAAGAACTGGCCGAGGCCGGTGTACAGGCCGTCGAGGTCCCAGTCCTCGATGAACTCGCCCGGTGTGTACTGGTCGATCGTGCGCTCGATCACGTTGCCGACCTCGCGCCGCGCCTCCTCGCCGATCGGCTTGCCTTCGAGCACCTCGTCGCGGTAGGCGTAGATGACGCGACGCTGCTCGTTCATGACGTCGTCGTACTCGAGCACCCGTTTGCGGATCAGGAAGTTCTGCTCCTCGACCTTCTTCTGGGCTTTCTCGATCTGTTTCGAGAGCATTCCGGCCTCGATCGGTTCCTCGTTGCCCTCCTCATCGACGCCGCCGAGTTTGTCGAGGATCCGATAGATCCGGTCGCCGGCGAACAAGCGCACGAGATCGTCCTCGGCGGACAGGAAGAAGCGGGACTCTCCCGGGTCGCCCTGGCGGCCCGAGCGGCCGCGCAGCTGGTTGTCGATGCGGCGCGACTCGTGACGCTCGGTGCCGCAGATGAACAGGCCGCCGGCGGCCATCACCTGCTCGCGCCTGTCGGCCACCTTGCCTTCGAGCTCCGGCAGCAGCTCGGCGACCCGCCGCTCGTAGATCTCGTCGTCCGGGGCGATGTTCTCGCGTGCGAGCTGCTGGTGGGCGAGGTGTTCCGGGTTGCCGCCAAGCTTGATGTCGACACCGCGGCCCGCCATGTTGGTTGCGATCGTCACCGCGCCGGGCTGGCCCGCCTCGGCGACGATGTCGGCCTCGCGAGCGGCGTGCTCGGGCTTGGCGTTGAGGACGGTGTGCTTGACCCCGGAGCGGGTCAGCCGATCGGAGAGCAGCTCGGAGACCTCGACGGAGATCGTGCCAACGAGCACCGGCTGTCCGCCCTCGTGGCGGGCCGCGATCTCTTTGACCACGGCCTCCCACTTGCCCTCCTTGGTCTTGTAGACCTGATCGTTTCGGTCGGCACGGACCATCTCCATGTTGGTCGGGATCTGCACGACCGGGAGCTCATAGATCTTCATGAACTCCGTCGCCTCGGTCAGCGCCGTGCCGGTCATGCCCGCGAGCTTGTCGTAGAGCCGGAAGTAGTTCTGATAGGTGATCGTCGCGAGGGTCTGGTTCTCCTCCTGGATCGCGACTTTCTCCTTGGCCTCAACGGCCTGGTGCAGGCCCTCCGACCAGCGCCGTCCGTCGAGTATGCGCCCGGTGAACTCGTCGATGATCTTGACCTCGCCGTCGATCACGGCGTAATCGACGTCCTTCTTGTAGAGCGCCTCGGCGCGCAGCGACTGGATCAGGTGGTTGACGAGGTGCCCGTTCTCGGCGCGGTAGAGGTGGTCGATGCCGAGGAAGCGCTCGGCCTTGGCGACCCCCTGCTCGGTCACCGAGACGGTCTTGTGCTTCTCGTCCACCTCGAAGTCG
>DASWFM010000006.1:0-4527 GCA_036394235.1 Solirubrobacteraceae bacterium
CGGCGCTCGGCCGCCTAGGCTCCGGGGATCGGCGTCGCCTCCTCGGGCGAGATCCCGAAGCGCTCGAGGTACTCATCGTTGAGCTCGCTCCAGCCGTCGGGCAGCCGCTGAGCGCTGCCCCCCTCCGGGACCGCCCGCCCGTCCAAGACCGCCGCGAGCGCGGTCAGGCAGATATGCCAGCCGGCGCCGTCCCGCGCTGCCTTGAGGCGATCGCCGAAGGTGTGTTCGAGCGTCAGCAGGCAGTCGCTGCCGCTCTCCTCGAGCGTCCAGCGCAACTCGTCCTCGCCCCACGTATGGACCAGCAGCGAGGGCTGATCGCAGGCCAGTACGCTGCCAATCCCCATCTCCGGCACGCCGGGGGAGGGCAGGAAGCTGACGGCGCCGCCCGGGCGCGGCTCGAACAGGAACGGCGTCGGATGCCATGCCTCGAGCTGATCGCGCTCTGTCAGGGCCCTCCAAACCCGCTCGCGGGGATGTCCCAGCAGGCGCTCGAAGCGCAGCACGGACCGTCCGTCTCGTTCAACCAGCACTGCGTGATCGTCAGGCATCGCTATCTCCCTGCTCGTCGAGGTGGCTCTCCAGCGCCGCCAGGCCGCGCTGCCAGAGCAGCACGTAGGGCGTCAGCCAGCGCGCCAGCTCCGCGAAGCCGTCGGCGCGCAGGCCGTACAGGCGGCGCCGGCCCGAGGCGCTCGACTCGACCAGCCCCGCCTCCCGCAGGATGCGCAGGTGACGGGAGGTGTTCGGCTGGCTGAGGCCCGCGTCCCGCGCCAGCTCGCCGACCGCCCGAGGGCCGTCGATCAGCTGGTCCAGCAGCCGGCGGCGGGCCGGCTCGGCGACGACATCGAACGCGCTGACGGCCATCCCTATATATAATCATAAAATTATATAAGCGTTAACGTATGCATTCGGCCGGCTGTCGATAGAGGCGCGCGCTGTTCGTTTCCGAGGTGTCCATACTCTGCAAAAGGAGGTCACATGCAATACCTCGTCCAGATCTTCACCGGCGAATCGATGGAAGCCTGGCAGCGCCTGTCCGAGCCCGAGCAGGAGTCGATCACGCAGGAGTACTTCGCGATCTCCGGGGCACCGGGGGTGAGCGGCGGCGCGCAGCTGCAGCCGCCCGAGACGGCCACGACGGTACGCGTTCAGGATGGCCGCACACTCGCCACCGACGGTCCCTTCGCCGAGACCAAGGAGGCGCTCGGCGGCTACTACATGCTCGAGGCCGATGACCTCGACGCGGCAATCGAGTTGGCGGCGCGGATACCTGCGGCGCGGATGGGCGGGGCTGTCGAGGTCCGGCCGCTGGTGCCACGCTGAGCGAGGAGCTGTTCCGCGAACAGTGGGGCAGGGTGCTCGCCGCCCTGGTCGGCTACCTCGGCGATTTCGACCTCGCCGAGGAGGCCGCCCAGGAGGCCTTCGCGATCGCCGCGGAGCGTTGGCCGCGAGACGGCCAGCCCGCGAACCCCGGCGCCTGGCTGATCGTGACCGCCCGCAACCGGGCAATCGACAGGATCCGTCGCGAGCGCACCCTCGCCGCGCGGAGGAGCATGCTGGAGGTGCCCGAGGCCGTGTACGACGAACCTGAGGAGAGCCAAGCGTTCCCCGACGAACGCCTCGAGCTGATCTTCACCTGCGCCCACCCGGCGCTGGGCCTCGACGCTCAGGTCGCCCTCATCCTGCGCGCCCTCGGCGGGCTCAGCACGGCTGAGATCGCTCGTGCCTTCCTCGTCTCCGAGGCGACCATGGCGCAGCGGCTCGTGCGCGCGAAGCGCAAGATCTCGACCGCGGGGATCCCCTTCCGGGTGCCCCCCGCACACCTCCTGCCCGACCGCCTCGCCGCCGTCCTCGCGGTCGTCTACCTGATCTTCAACGAGGGCTACGGAAGCCGCCCGGAGCTCGCCGCGGAGGCGATCCGGCTGGGCGCCAGCCTCGCCGAGATGATGCCCGACGAGGCCGAGGTGCAGGGGCTGCTGGCATTGATGTTGCTGACCGAGTCACGTCGCGCCGCCCGGCTGCGCCAAGGCGAGCTCGTGCTGCTCGCCGACCAGGACCGCTCGCTGTGGGACGACTCCCGAATCGAGGCCGGCCGTGCGGCTCTCGGGCGGGCACGGGCGCTGCGCGGTCCGGCCGGCCCGGCCACACAGCCCTCCGGCGGGCCCTATGCGATCCAGGCGGAGATCGCGGCGCTGCACGCGGCTCCGGCGCGAGACTGGGAACTGATCTCCGCGCGCTACGGGGAGCTGGAGGCGATCACCGGCTCGCCCGTCGTCGCCCTCAATCGCGCTGTGGCGATTGCCGAGGCGCGGGGACCCGAGGCGGGGCTGAGCGCGATCGAGGGGCTCGATCTCGACGGCTACCACTATCTCCATGCCGCCCGCGCCGACCTGCTGCGCAGGCTGGGCCGCGCCGAGGAGGCCCGTTGTGCCTATCGGCGAGCGCTCGAGCTCGTCCGCTCCGATACAGAGCGGCGCTTCCTGGAGCGCCGCCTCGCGGAGCTCTGAAGTCCGATCAGGAGAGGCTCACACGAACATTTCGTCTGCGGAGGCGAGCGTACGCAGGTGCTCGCCCACACCCGTCACGCTCAGCAGCCGCTGAACCTGCTCTGAGCCCGGCGTGACCGCGAACTCCTGACCCCGCCGCCAGCACTGCTCGCGTGCCGCCAGGATGATCCGAAGTCCGGTCGAGTCGAGGAACGTGAGGCCCTGCAGGTCGAGCACGACGGTCTTCGTCGCCGTCATCTCGGGGTTCTCGATCGAGCTCTGCAGGAGCGGCGCATTGGCCATGTCCAATTCGCCCTCGAGCTTTACGACGACCCGGTCGCTCTCCTGTCGCACATCGATGCTGAGCTGCTCTGTGCCCCCCATGAGCCGAATTCTAGCCACAGGATCGCATCACGATGCAACTCCCCCATGGGACGGTCCGCGGTATTTGTCCGACTTCAAACCAATCGCTTGTGCATCCGCACCTGTGTGCCCTCGGCGCTCGAGCGGATCTGCACGAGGTCGCATAGCTGATTGGCGATCCAGAGCCCGCGACTTTCCGGTGGCGAGGCGCCGGGCTGCACGCGCCCCAGTGTCGGATCGGTGATGTGACCAGCGTCCTGCACCTCGCACACGAGCGAATCGCTCGTGCGCCATAGTCGCAGCATGCCGACGCCGCCGCCGTGGCGGATGCTGTTGGTGGCGATCTCGTGGACGGCCAGCACCAGCTCGTCGGCCGGCTCTATGCTCATCGCCTCGCGAGCCGCCCAGCCCGCCACCAGCTGACGCAGCTCGAACAGATCCTCGACGCTGAAGGGGACCTCCCAGAGGTCGCCCCGCGGCCTGGCGAGCTCGCATTCCAAGAGGTCGTCCGGCACCAAGCCCTGCTTCAGGATGTCGGGGCTGCGAGCGCCCATGCCACCGCCTTGCTTTCATGCTCCCTCGACGCCGGATGCGGGAGGTCGCGCATCACAGGAATGCCCGAAAGGGACATTCGCCAAACCAAATAGGGGCGCCTTGGCGGCCATCCTTCATGGCCCCAGTTGGACGAATTGTCGAGTTGCGCCGTTCGCTGTTTAGAGCGCGGATTTGGGGGCAAGAAGCAATTATCAGTGTCGCCCTGCGGACGGAAGGCCGCGCGCCCCCTGCGGTCGACGTCTCATCGGGGGTGGCAGTGAGTGGCATGTCGGTCGGCCTGCCCCGACGCGGACCGGCCGGCATGCCGCGTTGTCCTCGCTGAGTCATGTGCCGCGTGGCCCCAGGATGGGGCGGCGCGTCGCCGCCTCCAGAGGTCGTTAAGGCGCGCCCGCTCTTCGCGCGTCACGCGCCGTGCGATCACGATGGTATTTACGTGAGGCGCGCCGTACGCGAGGCGCGCCAACGCCAGCTCCCCTGATAGCAATGGTATTCACGTAGATACCACCGCTATCGGGGGCTCTGCTTGGCGCGCCGTACGCGAGGCGTGCCCGGGACTCTCAGCCGCGCTGCGCGAGCGTCAGGTCGAGCATCTCCGCGGAGCCCGCCGCGGAGACCTCGTGGCCGTCGGTGAGCCGCTCGAGGACCGATCCGAGGCCGTCGAGCGCCGTGGACCCGAACAGCGCGTCGGCGCGGCCGGCCTCCAGCGGACCGATGCGGATCTCCAGATGGCGGGGAGCGACGCTCACGCCGACGCTGAGCAGGCCCGCGCTCGTGGAGCCATCGGTGTGGGCGACCAGTGCGTCGGCCAGCAGCTGCGTGTCGGAGATGCGATCGGTGGAGAAGTAAGCGCGGGCGGCGAGCGTCGAGAGCACGCGGGGCACCACGCCGCGGGCGACCGACGTCGGCCCGACCGTCATCAGCATCACGTCGCCGGGGGGGCCGTGGTCGATCGCCTCGAGCGCTGCGCCATCCTCTCCCTCCGTCTCCTCCAGCGGTTCCGTTGAGGCGGCCTCGAAGTGCATGGTGACCTCGGTCCCGCCCCCCGGCACGTCCCGGAACTCGACGCTGTCGCTGAGTGCCTGGATGACCGGCAGCCCGATCCCCCCCGAGACCTCCTCAGCGGCCT
>DASWFM010000007.1:0-17081 GCA_036394235.1 Solirubrobacteraceae bacterium
CCCTGGCTGGTTCAAGAACCTGACCGCCGAGCCCAACGCCTCGATCCAGGTGCTCGACGAGGAGATCCCGGTGCGCGCGAGCGTTGCCGAGGGAGCGGAGCGCGAGCGGCTGTGGTCGCTGATGACGGAGGTCTGGCCCGCCTATGACGAATACCAGCAGAGGACGACCCGCGAGATCCCCGTCGTGATCCTGGAGCGCCGGCCGGCCTGACCAAGGCGGCACGCGGCGACCGCCGCGGCACGCCAGGCGCTACGCTGCCGCGTACCGGCCACCGAGGGGAGGGGTCGAAGGAGGATGGGCTGACGAAATGCAGAGCGTTGCTCCCCTTGACGCCGCCTGGCTCGCGATCGAGTCTCGCGACACACCGATGCACGTCGGCGGGCTCTTCGAGTTCACGCTTCCCGAGGGCGCCCCGGACGACTACCTCGAGCGGCTCTCCGCGCAGATGCGCGAGGTCCGTTCGGTGCCGCCGCCCTGGAACCTGAAGCTCGTCGAGGTGCCGCTCCTCGGCTCCCTGCCGGTGATGCGCCAGGTGCACGACGTCGACCTCGACTACCACGTCCGTCATTCCGCCCTTCCGCACCCGGGCGGACAGCGCGAGCTCGGCGTGCTCGTCTCGCGGCTTCACAGCAACGAGCTCGACATGCACCGGCCGCTCTGGGAGGTGCACCTGATCGAGGGACTGGAAGGCAACCGCTTCGCGATGTACTCGAAGATGCACCACTCGCTCGTCGACGGCGTCAGCGCGATGCGGCTGATCATTCGCACGCTCTCGAGTGACCCGGCCGCCGGCGGAACGCCGGCGTTCTGGACCGTCGGCGCCGGGGAGCGCCCGAGCAGCCCGGGAGGAGACGGTACGGGCGGCGGCCCGCTCGCCCTGCCGCTCGCGCTGCTGCGCGAGGGCGCTGCGACCGCGGGCGGGCTGTCAAGGGCGGCGCTCGACCTGGCCCTCGCGGCCGTCGATGAGCGGTCGCTGCAGGCCCCCTACCGCGCCCCCGCCTCGGCGCTGGGCGGCAGGCTCGGCGGCCAGCGGCGCTTCGCCACCCAGCAGTACGAGCTCGACCGCGTCAAGCGCGTCGCCCGCGGCTTCGGCTGCTCGCTGAACGACGTCGTCCTGTACCTCAGCGGCACCGCGCTGCGCCACTACCTGCTCGAGCACGCTCTCCTCCCGGAGCGGCCGCTGACGGCGGGCATCCCCGTGAACCTGCGAGAGGCATCGGACGAGTCGATGGGCACCTCGATCGCGTTCATGGTCGCCGAGCTCGGCACCAACATCGCCAACCCTGTCGAGCGTCTGCGCGCGATCAGCCGCTCGACGGCCGAGGCCAAGCAGCACCTGAGCCGGCTTCCGCCCGAGGCGCGGACGTCCTACACGCTGCTACTGAATGCGCCCTACGTGGCGGGGCTGATGCTGGGGCTCGGCGGTCACGCACCCGTCCCGTTCAACGTCGCGATCTCCAACGTGCCAGGTCCGACCGAGTCGCTCTACATGAACGGCTCGCGTTTGGACGCCCTGTTCCCGCTGTCGCTGCTGACACACGGCAACGCCCTGAACATCACGTGCGTCAGCTACGCCGGCACACTCAACTTCGGGTTCACCGGCGCCCGCGACAAGATGCCCCACCTCCAGCGGCTCGCCGTCTACATGGGCGAGGCCCTCGACGAGATCGACGCCGAGGTGCCCGGGCGGCGGCCGGCGGGCAAGGCAAAAGCGCGCAAGCGCGCCGCACGAGGAGCCTGAAGCAGCCCCCTCAGCGCCACCAGGGCGCCCGCCGCAGCTCGGCGATCCGCGCCGCCGGAGCGATCATTTCGCCGAGGTGATCGGCGAGGTGGTCAAGGTGCTCGCAGAGCCAGACGCTGTAGCGCGAGCCGGAGCTCGCTGCCACTACCGTGTCGGGCCCGAGAGCCGGCGGTTGCAAGGAGGCGACGGGTAGGCCCCGGGGCCGGTCGAGCTGCCGGGCGAGCCTCGTGTACCAGCCGTCGAGCACCTCCGTGCGCCGCTCGAGCGCCTCCCTGGCCCCGGCCAGCGCGCCGGGCTCCGGTTCCAGCCTCGCGAGCGCTTGCGCGGTGAGTCGCAGCCGCAGGGTGCCGCCGACGAGTCGCCACAGCTCCTCGGGCCGAATCCGCTTCGAGCCCTGCTCCGCGAGGAACCCGCGCAGTGCTTCGTCGAGGCGCTGCGCCGCCGCGATCGCGGCCGCAGCGGCCACGGGTTCGACATCGCTGAGGCCGGAGCTCCAGCGCACGCCCTGGGTGAGGTAGGCGGCGCCGGTGCGGAACGCGTCCGCGAGGTCGTCGCCGACCACGGCGGCGACGCCTCGTGGCCAGAACATCAGGCCGACCACGACGCTCACCCCGCAACCGATCGCCACGTCCTCGATGCGCACGATGCCGACTTTCCATCCGACCGGGACCAGCAGGTTGAAGAGCACCGCGACGGTCACCGTGAAAGCCGCCTGGCCGACCGCGAACGGTGCCGTCCCCGGCGTGTAGGCGCTGATCGCGATGGCGAACGGCAGCACGATCCAGAGCGCGGTTTCGTCGCTGCCGATCGCGACCAGCAGCGAGCCACCGATCACGAAGCCGATCACCGTGCCGGCGATTGCCCGCAGCGCGGTCGACCCGGTCGAGGCGGCGTTGCTGCGCAGAACCGACAGCGTGCCGAGTACCACCCAGAAGCCGTGTTGCACGCTGCTGAGGTCGGCGATGGCGACCGCCGCACCGAGCGCGATCGCCGCCCGCAGGCTGTTGATGAACCACACCGAGCGCACGCTGGCGTGGCGCGCCGCCGTGACCGTCGCCGTGGAGACACGCGAGGAGGCGACGGCCGCGAAGCGCCGCCGCTCCATCTCCAGCCACCGCGGATCTGTGATCCCCTCGGCGACGGCGGTGTCGGCGGCGGTCGCGAGCACCGCGGTCGCGATCGCCTGCGCGTGGAAGGAGATCTGCGCGTTGGTGCGGAAGTCCACGTCGCGGGTTGCGAGCCCCCTGGCCGCCGCCATGCTCCCCCTGCGGAGCTCGTCCAGGCGTTCCAGATCGGGCATCGCACGGCCGCCCTCAAGCAGTGCCGAGACGTTGGCCAGGGTCGCCGCGGCGGACTCGAGCAGTGCGCGGTCCTCGGCCCCTGCGATCCGCAGGTCCGGATGCTCGCGCAGCGAGTCCACGAGCAGCGAGGTGCACCATGCGAGCAGCTCGACGACGTTGCCGAACGCCTGGTCGGAAGCGCCCAGGCCGAGCGGTGTGAAGGGCGTCGAGCGGAACAGCGCGAGCAGGTCGTACTTCGCCTCGGTGGACGCCGCGATGCCCTGCTCGCTCGTCTCCCCCCGCAGCGCATCGTCGAGCGTGCGGCTGAGCTCGCGAGCGGTGCGGGCAGCCGCGGCACGCAGCTGATCTCCCGCCGGGCGCGGCGAGAGCAGCAGCACCGCGGCGGTTCCGCAGACCGACGCCATCCACCAGCCGATCAGGCGGTCGGGGATCATCGAGACGGTGCCCGGCGAAGCCGCGGGCAGCACGTAGGAGAGCATCGCGCCGAGCGTGCCCGACGCCGGGCTCGGGCCGAGCACGCCGGCGAAGAAGACCGCGAACGTGACCGGCACCGTGACCAGCGCGGCAAGCACGGTCGAGGAGCTGACGGCTGTCCCGATCGAGAGCAGCACGCTGCCGACCACGGCGAGCTGAAGGTGGCCGAGCAGTTTTTCTCGCCGGCCGCCGGGGAACGAGCTGAGCACCAGCGTCGAGAAGCCGCCGAAGGCGGCGAACAGCGCGATCTGCAGGTTGCCGATGACCTTGTCTGTCAGCAGGAACAGCCCCGCGACCACGACCGTGGCGCGCACCGCCCGCAGCGCTGCCGGCCGCGAGGCCACCGGCAGCCAGTCCCTCCACGGAATCTCCGCGAGCCGGCTCAGTCGTCCTGCCGCAGGTCCAGAGGATCGGAGTCGACGGGACGGGCGAGCTCCTCGGCGGCATAGACGCGCACCTCCGAGTCGCGCACGAGCAGCGGCGTGACGGCCTCCTGGTAGGCGGTGAAGGAAAGCGAGCGGTAATGGGCGTCGAGTGCCGCGCCGTCGCGCCAGATCTCGATGGCCACGAAGCGCCCCGGCTCCTCGACGGCCTCGGCGAACTGGAATGACAGGCATCCATCCTGTTCGCGCGCCGAGGACTGCGCTGCCAGCATCGCGTCCCGCACGCCCTCGCGCTCGAGCGCCTCAGTGAAGACGTCGGCGTGGACGACGATCACGCCGCTCCTACTGGAGATAGCGCTCGACGGTGTCCGTGTCGCGCGGCTCGGCGCTGTCCGGGCTGGCCCCCGCATTGCGGAGCGCACGGCGCTGTCGCAGCAGGTCCCAGCACTTGTCGAGCTCGAGCGACACCGCCTCCAGACGGTCGCGGTCGGCGGCGAGTGCGTCCTCGCTGACAGCGCGCTGGCGCTCGTCGGCCTGCAGAGCGTGCTCCTCGGAAACGAGCGACTCGATGCGGCTGAGAATCGTCCGGTCGTCCATCACGCTCCAGACTAGCTGAGGAGGCGTGCGCGTTTCAGGCCGGCGCGGCCGCCGTCGCGATAGCGCTGCTGCGCAGCCGCGCCGCGCGCACCGCCGCGGAGAGCGTGTCGACGTCGTAGGCGCCCTGGTAGTGGCGACCGTTGATGAAGAACGTCGGCGTGCCCGACACCCCGCTTTCATCTGCGCTTGCCACGTCTTCGGCGACCCGGGCGGCATACTCGTGACGCTTCAGCTCGCCGGTGAAGCGCTCCACGTCGAGCCCGAGCAGCTCGGCCCGCGCGATCATGTCTCTCGTCGTGAGGGTGCTCTGGTCGGCGAAGACGCTGTCGTAGAAGTCCCAGAAACGGCCCTGTGCGTTCGCCGCCTCGGACGCTTCGGCGGCGAGCTGGGCATGGGTGTGGACGTCGTTCAGGGGCAGCTGGCGCCAGACGTATCGCAGGTCGGTGTCGAAGGTGCCCAGCAGCTCGCGGATCGTCGACTCCGCGCGGCCGCAATAGGGGCACTCGAAGTCGCCGTACTCGAGGACCGTGACGATCGCATCCTGCGGCCCGCGGATGTGATCGCGCTCTGGGTCCACGTCCACGGCGAGATCGAGGAGGTCGGCCGCCGTGCCTGCGATCTGGCGGGCACGAACCGCGTCCGGCAGGCGCTGGATCGCCCGGGTCAGCGTCCAGGCGATCAGCGGCGCGACGACCGCCGCCGCGAGCACACCGAGCTTCGCCTCGGCGAGCCGTTCACCGTGGAAGGCGAGGCTCGAGATCAACAACGAGACCGTGAATCCGATCCCCGCGATCGCGCCACCGACGGTGAGCACCGGCCAGGTGATCGTGGGGCGGCTACCACCGAGCACTCGGCGGGAGGCGAGGAACGAGGCGCCCACGATGCCAAGCGGCTTGCCGATCACGTAGCCGAAGAAGATCCCCAGCGTCACCGGTGAGGAGACGGCACCCTTGAGGATGTGGCCGCTGAGGTGGATGCCGGTGTTCGCGAGTGCGAACAGCGGCACGATCACGTAGCTGCTCCACGGATGCAGGGTGTACTGAAGACGCTCGTTTGGGGAGATCGCCGATTGCACGCCGAGCTGGGCGGAGCGCGCGAGGTCCGGGGTGGGCTGCTCGCGGAACGAGCGAGTCAGCGCAGTGGCCCGCTCGAGGTTCTCGCGAGACGGGGGGTAGGCGGTCGTCACGAGCCCGATCGCGAGTCCGGCGATCACCGGGTCGATGCCGGACTTGAACAGCGACACCCACAAGGCCAGTCCGACCACGAAGGAGGCCTGTCCCCGCCAGATCGGCGCGTAACGCAATGCGATCAGGACCGCGAACAGTCCGACGGCGACGAGCAGGGGCACGGTCGAGACGCTGGTCGTGTAGACGGTGGCGATCACGATCAGCGCCGTGAGGTCGTCGACCACCGCCAGCGTCAGCAGGAACACGCGCAGCCTCGTGGCGCTGCGGGGCGTCAGCAGCGCGAGCGCCCCGAGGGCGAGGGCCGTGTCGGTCGACATCGCGGCGCCCCAGCCCTTCCCGCCGGCGCCCCCGGCGTTGAAGGCCAGGTAGATCGCAATCGGGACGGCGATGCCGCCGATCGCCGCCAGCGCCGGTATTGCCACGCGGCGGCGTTCACGCAGATCGCCGACGTCGAGCTCGCGCTTGGCCTCGAGACCGACGACCAGGAAGAACACGGTCATCAGGCCCTCGTTGACCCAGTGGCGGAGGTCGGCGGCGACTTCGCCGCCGCCGATCCGGATCGACAGCCTGGTGCTCCAGAGCGTGTCGTAGGAGTGACGCAGAGGGGTGTTCGCCCAGATCAGGGCCAGCGCAGCGCCGGCCAGGAGCACGACCGCGCTGCCGGTCTCGGTTCCGAGGAAGTCGCGCACCGGTGCGGCCATGTTGCGAGCCCAGGCCGTGCGCCCGGTTGGAGCGGGGCTCGTCTCGGTGGCCGCGGCGTTCACGTTGATCGGCCGGGGCCTTCGACGTGGGGCGTTAGCCGGAGGTGACGCTGCATCGCTCTGCAGGCTAGCCGGAGACCCCCGCCGGCGACAGGGCCGAAAAGCGGACCCAGATGCCCGCGGCGCGGGCACACAGAGGCGATAGGCGTCGCTTATGCCGGCTGGGTAAACGGCTATTGGACTCCCCGCTCGCCTTGGAGGAGACTGCAGCGCCTTCGAAGTGATCTGCAGAGATCGGCTTCGAGACCCGGATGGGGTGGGGCGGATGGATCGGCGCGGCACCGATCCCTCCGTCCGCCTCCGGGGCGTTTGACGCAGGGGGATGGGGGTAATACCGAATCGGGGACGCCTCGAAGGTGGGGCGGTCTCGCGCCGATCTTCCATCCCCGGCAGTCACGGAGGAGAGGCAGCTGGCATGAGGCTCGCGACGCGCATCGAACCCCTCCTCCTGCGCGTCGCGAGCACTTTTGCCTGCGAGAGGGTAGATTCGCCCGGATGAGTGGCGAAGGCGCCGCCGAGCGACCAGGGGGGGCAGCGCAGCACGCGGGGTCGCCGGCGCAGGCGGCCGCGAGCTCGGCGAAGGGCACCCAGGCCGGGAGGCTCGATCGCCGGCGTCCCTCCGGTGCGGCCGTGTTCGCGCTGATCATCGGGCTCCTCGTCACCGCCGGGCTGGCGGTCGCCTCGCTCGAGCTCTATCGGCACAACGAGCGCCGGCTGCTCAACCTTCGCGTGCGCGAGCTGGGCCTCGTGCTGGGCGGGGCGGTCTCCACGGTACAGACGCCACTCGCCTCGGCGGCCGCGCTGGCGGGTGCCACCAACGGCAGCCCCGCCAGATTCAAGGTGTTCATCGGGCCCTCCGTCGGAACGGGCCGCCCTTTCAGGTCGGTGTCGCTGTGGGCGATCGGCGCCTCGAAGCCGCGCGCGGTGGTCGGTACGCCACCGTCGGCGACGGCGCGGGCCGCGATTGCGGGCAAGCCGGGCAGGTTGAACGTGGTCGACATGCTCGGCTCGGCTCACCCCAGCCTCGGCTTCGAGTACAGCACCGCGGGGCCCGGGCGGCGCTTTGCCGTGTTCTCCGAAAACCCGCTGCCCGCCAACAGGCGCTCCGCCCTGGAGAGCAACAGCGCGTTCGCCGACCTCGACTATGTGCTCTACCTCGGCCGCTCGAAGCGTTTGCGCAACCTGCTGCTGACGAGCAAGCGGACGCTGCCCGTGCATGGGCTCCAAGCATCGGACGTCGTGCCCTTCGGGTCGAGCTCCTTCACGCTCGTGGTGACGCCGCGGGAACCGCTCGGCGGGGGATTCTTCCACGCGCTCCCCTGGGTCATCGCCGCCGGCGGTGTCCTGATCTCCCTCCTGGCGGCGCTGATGACCGACCGCCTCGCCAAACGCCGCCGCGACGCCGAGGTGCTCGCCGGCGAGCTCGACGAGCTCGCCGCGGAGAATCGCGAGCGGTACATCGAGCAGCGCGGCATCGCTCATACCCTCCAGCAGGCGCTGCTGCCAACGGCACTACCCCCTCTGCGAGGGGTTCGCATCAGCGCCAAGTACGTGCCGGCGCAGTCGGGTGGCGATGTCGGCGGGGACTGGTACGACGTCGTCGCGGTCGGCGACGGGCAGGCGCTGCTGGTGATCGGCGACGTCTCGGGCCATGGCATCGAGGCTGCGACGACGATGGCGCTGCTACGCCATGCGACGCTCGCCTACATCGCCGAGGACCACCGGCCGGGAGTGGTGCTCGGCAAGCTCTCCGGCTTTGTGACCGGCGTCTCCGATGGGTACTTCGCGACCGTGCTCTGTGCGCTGATCGACATCGACGGGCACCGGCTGAGCGTCGCCAGCGCCGGGCATCTGCCCCCACTGCTGCTCGACGGCGGGCCGGGCGAGTACGTGAAAATGACCACCGAGCCACCGATCGGCTTCCCGCACGACTCGGCGTTCCGCGAAGCTTCCGTCACCGTTCCGCCCGGGGCCACGCTGGTGGCGTTCACCGACGGCTTGGTGGAGCGACGGGGCGAGGTTCTCGACGAGGGGTTGGAGCGGCTTCGCAAGATGGCCAGCGCGGAGGCGCGCGACGACAATCTGCTCTCACGGCTTGCGGAGAACCTGATGTCTGACGATCACCGGGACGACACCGCGCTGGTGAGCATCCAATGGCAGAGCTAGGGGACAGCATGGACACCCAACTCGAGGTCGAGACGGCCACCGATCCGGCCGGGCAGCCGGTCATCCGCGTCGCGGGCGACCTCGACATCGCGAATGTCGAGCGTCTCCGCAGCGCCGTCGATGCGGCGATGGCCAAGCATCCGGAGCGCCTCACCTTCGACGTCTCGGCGCTTCGATTCATGGACAGTGCCGGGATCGCGGTGCTGCTGGGCGCGGCAAGCAACGTCTCGAGCGTGCGGCTGCACAGCCCTTCGCCAAGCGTGCGCCGGGTGGTCGAGCTGACCGGCTTGAGCGAGGTTCTGGTGGTGGAGCCGTGAGCAGCGCGAGCAGGACGTTCACGTGCCGGCCCACTGCGGTCAGGGACGCTCGAGAGCTGGTCCGCACGACGCTCGACGGCCGCCCGGCCGAGGTGATCGACGCTGCCGAGCTGATGATCTCTGAGCTGGCGAGCAACTGCGTTCGGCACGCGCAGACCGACTTTGAGGTGAGGATCTGCGCCAGGGACGAGGTCCGCATCGAGGTGCGCGACCGCGGCGGGGGCTCACCGCGGGTACTTTCGCCGGGTGTCCGCGAGCCCAGCGGACGCGGGCTTCTAATCGTGGAGGCGATGTCGCGCCGCTGGGGCGTGATCCCCGAGGCGACCGGCAAGGTCGTCTGGTTCACGATCTCCTAGGTCCTCCCCTGCAGGACCCGAGCACCTGGGAGCGTCGCTCAGACGGCGACGGTGCCCGCCTCCCTGAGCCGCGAAGCGGACTCGGGATCGTGCGAGGGCAGGTAGACCGTGGGATGCTCGCGGCAGTGCGCGAGGATGCGCGCCAGCGTGGCCCGGTGTACGGCCGGGTCCGGACCGATCGCGTCGGCCCGCTGGGCGTGGAGCTGCTCGAGCGTGTCGGTGGCGTCGCCGGCGAGCATCACGTGGCGGCCGTCGTCGTCGATGCAGATGACCGAGACGTGTCCCGGTGTGTGACCGGGCGTCTCGACGGCCACGATGCGTCGGTCCTCGCTCAATGGCCGGCTGCGGGCGAACGCACCGAACGGTCCTCCGTCGAGCTCGAAGGCCCGCGGCGCGAAGCCGGGCGGCAGCGGCTGGCGAAACACGCGTCGCATCAAGGCTGAGAACGGCGCTCTCGCGTAGCGGAGCTCCTCGGCGTGGATGCCGACGGGGGCGCGGATATGGACGAGCCCGTCGACGTGGTCGCCGTGATGGTGGGTGAGGACGACTTCCGTGACGTCGCCGAGGTCGAGGCCGGCCGCGCGAAAAGCGCCGGGCAGCTCCTGCGAGGAAGTGACGTCGAAGCGGGCGAACGGGATGTCGCGGGCGGAGGCGACCTCGCCGGTGTCGATCAGCAGCAGACGGCTCTCGTGCTCCACCGCCCAGCAGTGGATCGGCAGCGGCTCAGCCCATTCTCCCGGCAGGAACAGGTCGAGCTGGCGGCGCAGGCCCGCGCCCGGGTAAAGGAAGGAACGCTTGACCCGTACCGATCCCGTCGAGAGGGCATGGATGCGCATCGCCGCTGAATCTATCCATGCGGAGGGCGCAGCGCCCGCCCAGCGGCACCGCGGGCCGCGCGGACTCGAGCCCCTTCAGCCGGCGCTGAGCTCCTGATCGCGCAGCCATGCGACCGTCGCTGCGAGCGCTTCCGCATAGCCCGCGCGGGGGTGCCAGCCGAGCGTCATGCGGGCCGCGGCGGTGTCGAAGTCCTGATCGCGGCCGAGCACCTGGACGGCCTGTCGTGAGAGCAAGGGCGAGGTGGTGAGCCCGGTGGCTCGACGCAGCAGGCGATAACCCCCCTCGAGTGCGACGCCGAGCGCGGCCGCAGGGAGATAGGGAATGTTGAGGCGAGGGGGCGGGCATCCGAGGCCGGCGGCGAGGTCCGCAGTGAAGCGACGCCAGCTCACATCGAGCCCGTCGCTGAGGTTGAAGGTGCCGCCGGCGGCGGCCGGCTCATCGAGCGCCAGCAGGATCGCGTCGATCAGGTTCTCCACGTAGCACAGCCCGGCGATCGCTTCGCCGCCGCCGATCAGGGTCATGCGCCCGCCGCGGATCGCCCGGGCGATCTCGCCGACGACGTCGCTCGACCCCGGGCCGTACACGGTCGCCGGACGCAGCACGACGGCCTCCGGGCGGCCCTTCGCCGATACCCGGCGCACCTCGTCCTCGGCTTCGAGCTTGGTCTGGGCGTACCAGTTGCTGAAGCCCCTCGGCAACCACGACTCCGATACCCCACCCCCGCCTGGGTGCCCGTAGACGTCGGTGCTGGAGATGTGCACGAACCTTGCGACGCCCGCCTGTGCGGCGGCGTCGAGCAGGTTGCGGGTGCCGGTCACGTTCGCTGCTCTGATCTCGGCGACCGTGGCCCAGTCGGAGACGAGCGCCGCGCAATGGACGACCCGGCCGCAGCCGTCGACTGCTGCCGCCAGTGAAGATGCCTCGGTGAGATCACCGTGAACGATCGGCAGTCCCAGCGCGACGAGCGCCGACACATCGCTGCTCGCCCGAGCCAAGCATCTCAGCGGACGGTCCGCCGCTGCCATGCGGGCGGCGAGCCGGCCGCCGATGAAGCCGCTCGCGCCCGTGATCAGGCACGGCTCCGACGCGCTTGGAGGCTGTGCGGGCGTGGCCGCTGCCCTCACCCCCCGGGGTGACGTGAGCGGCGCCGCAGCGTGGCAGTGGCGATGCCGCGCAGGAGCGCCCAGTTCCTGCCGCTCTCGCACTCGGCGAGCACGGCGTCGAGCGCGACCAGGAACGCGCGCGCCTCCTGCTCGGAGAGGGTCAGGGGGGGCAGCAGCTTGATCACGTCGTTCTTCCCCGCGGCCATCGTGATCACGCCGTGATCGCGATGCAGCGGAATCACCACGAGCTGCGGGAACAGTCCCTCGCTCGCGAGGTGCACGAGGCGCCAGTTGACGCGGGCCGCGCGGCTCTGCGGCGCGCCGAGTTCGATCCCGATCATCAGCCCGTCGGCGCGGACCTCCTTGATGATCGGGTGCCTCTCCTGCAACTCGGCGAGGCCGTCTCGCAGCAGCGCCCCGACGCTCGCGGCGTTCTCGAGCAGCCCGTCGCGCTCGATCACCCGGATCGCGGCCAGCCCCGCGGCCATCGAGAGCCGGTTGCGGCCGAACGTCGACTGGTGCACGTAGCAGCGCTCGAGGGTGCCGACCGCGCGCTGGAAGATCTCGCGCGTCGTGACCATCGCGGCGGTCGGCATGAATCCGCCGCTCAACGCCTTGCCGACGAGCACCACATCGGGTTCCAGGCCCCAGCGGTCGAGCGCGAACCAGCGGCCGGTTCGGCCGAGGCCGGTCTGGATCTCATCGATCACGAACAGCGTGCCGTGGCGGCGGCACAGCTCCTGCGCCGCCTCCAGGTAGCCGTCAGGCGGCAAGGTGACCATGCGGCCCTGGATCGGCTCGATGATGAACGCTGCGACGTCGCCGGCGCGCAGCTCGCGCTCGAGGCGGTCGAGATCGCCGAACGGGACGCTCGCGCAGCCTGGCAGCAAGGGCCCGAAGCCCTCCTTGAAGAACTCGTCGCCGACCAGCGACAGCGGGCCGAGCGTGACGCCGTGGAAGCTGCTCTGGCAGGACAGCAGCCGAGGACGACCGGTGGCCGCACGGGCGAACTTCATCGCGGCGTCTACGGCCTCGGAGCCGGCACTCGTGAAGAACGCGGCCTCCAGGCGGCCAGGGAGGAGCTCGCAGAGCGCCTCGGCGAGCATCCCTGCGAGCACCGAGTAGTGGATCTGGACGCCGTCGACGAGGCCGGCGGCGAGCGTCGCTTCGAGTACCTCCCGCACGTCGGGATGGTTGTGGCCGAGGCTCGCGAAGCCCTCGCCTGTGTGGAAGTCGAGGTATGCCTGGCCGTCGCCGTCATACAGGTATGAGCCTGCGGCGGAGACGTAGCCCTTGTCGAAGCCGAGGATGCCCAGCATGTCGACCAGCGACGGGTCGAGGTGCTTGGCGGCGAGTGCCAGCGTCTCGGGCGCGCGGGAGTGGGCGTCGGCGAGCACGCCCAGCTGGTCGGCCGCTAGCGCGGTTTGGGGTTCGGCGGTCATCGAGTTTGGGGGGACCGGCCGGGCCGACCGGTTCGAGCGACCGCAGCGTATTGGACGGCCGCCCGCGCCGCTGAGGAATGGCCTGACGAGCCGTCTGGAGCCAGCCGGCCCGTCTCGACAGCCGGCCGGCCTGAAGCCGGGCGACCGCTCGCGATCTAGCCGGAGGGCCGGGAGCTCGCCGCCGATGCGGGCTCGGGCGCATCCGCCTGCGAGCCCAGCGTCCGCGCCGTCGGCGACTTGGCGATCGAGCGCTGGTCGGGATCGGTCCCGAGCAGACGATCGCCGAGGTTCGAGCTCACGCCCATCCAGTACCCCTCGTGCTTGAAGTGGTGCAGGCGATGATTGCGCCAGATCCGCCGGTACCACCCGGACCTCGGCACGTAGGGGGTGTGGATCAGGAAGTGCGACCACTCGTAGCGAAGCAGTCCGAGGTAGGAGATGACGATCCCGGTCAACAGCAGCGGCAGGACGGGCCAGCCGGTGGGGAGGGTCACCGCCAGTACGAGCACCGTCATCACGACCGCGATCTGCACGAAGAAGCTGAGGATCTCGACGGGCTTGAGCAGCACCCTGTCGAGGTTGGAGGGAGAGAGATGGTGGTTGCGGTGCTGGATCGAGCCGTACAGCTCGATCCGGCGGCCGAACAGGTCGAGGGGGGGCAGGTGGAGGAGGTATTTGTGGATCACCCACTCGACGAACGGCTGCGCGCTCACCAGCACCACCGGCGGCAGCAGATCGCGCCAGGACCATGCGCCTAGGTAGATCCGGCCGCCGAGAGCCAGCGCACAGGCGACGAGGGCCGCCCGCGGCGAGAAGTGGGCGATGAACTCACGCCAGCACGAGCGAAGGTCGGTTAGGTCGGCGCGCTTGGACGTGAGCGCCTTCTGGTAGTCGGCCGGGACCCCTTGGGAGCTCACGGCGCTGCTCCCCTGCGGGTGGGGATTGTGAACGGGTCATCGCCGGCCTGTGGCGTCAGGGCGTCCCTGGTCGCGCTCGCCGCGGACTCGGGGTCGCCGGACGCGATCGCCTCCGCGATCGGGCGCCTGAAGTCGCTGCGCGACAACTCACGCTCGAGCCACGGGAGGCCCATCTCAAGGCGCGAATGCAGCGCGCGGATCAGGCTGTTGAAGGCGAGCTGGTAAGCGAGGTTGCCCGAGCCGTCGAGGACGCATCGCCAGAAGCGCTCGTCGAGCGCCAGCAGCTCGCTGCCCTCGCGGGTCGCGTCGAGCAGTCCGGCGATCTCGAGCAGCTCGCCTCCGACCTCGGTTCCGGCGCGCAGAGCACACAGGCGCGCGAGGTCGGCGCCGATCGCAGCTCGCATTTCCAGCACGCCGAGCATCAGCGGAAGCAGCGCCTCGGTGGGCTCGGCGTGCTCGGCGACGAGCGCCAGCACGTCGAGACCCGCGGTGCGGCGGAAGTCGAGGACCCTGGTGCGTCCCCCTTGGGCGACCCTCACGAGCCCCACCTGTTCGAGGCGCTTGACGGCCTCGCGTACGACGTGACGGTTGACCGCCAGGACCTCGCTCAGGTCCCGCTCCGAGAGGATCGTCGCGCCGGGCTCGTAGCGACCGCTGAGGATCTCGCCCGCGAGCTGCTCGAAGACCTTGTCGGGGAGGGAGCTCTTCTGCACCGCCTGGAGGGCCATGTGCGGCAGCTTAGCAGCTGGTCCAACCAGTTGTCGTGCCTGGCGCTTCCACCGTTCTTGCCGCCCGGAGCCCCCGCCAGAGCCAGCGGCCGATGCAGCGATCGCGCAGAGCGCGCACGAGGCAAATGGCGGGTAGCGAGATCGACTAGATTGGCCCGGAGCGATCGGCTAGATTGGCCCGGAGCGAAGGGAGCAGGCATGAGCGGGTTCGTCTCCAGGGGATTCAGCGGGCGCCGGCGGGCGCCGGCCGATCTGGCCGCGCGGCTTCCGCCCGGCCAGTACATCGAGTCGGGTTTCCCGGTGCTGACCGCGGGGCCCACGCCGGACGTGCGCCACGACGTGTGGCAGTTCAAGATCGACGGGATGGTCGCCCAGCGGCGCGAGTGGAGCTGGGAAGAGTTCGGCGAACTGCCCTTCGAGACGGTTCCATGCGACATTCACTGCGTCACCAAGTGGTCGAAGCTCGGCACGAGCTTCGGAGGCGTCTCGGTCGACGTGCTGCTCGACGGCGTCGATCCGCGCGGCACGCACGTGATGGCGAGCTCCTACGGCGGCTACACCACGAACCTTCCGCTCGATGACGTGACGGGCGGGAAGGCGTGGGTGGTGACCGAGCACGAGGGCGAGCCGCTGCCCCGCGAGCACGGCGGCCCGGCGCGGCTGCTGGTGCCGCACCTGTACTTCTGGAAGAGCGCGAAGTGGGTCACCGGTTTGACCCTGCTCGACCATGAAGAGCCGGGCTTCTGGGAGTCGAACGGCTACCACATCCGGGGCGATCCGTGGAAGGAGCAGCGCTATTGGAGCGATTGATCGTTGCGCAGCGCGCGCCGGGCGCCTGGGAGATCGGCATGGTGACGGAAATTCGCCGTGAGACGCCACGCGTGAAGACCTTCCGCATCGCGGTGCCGATGTGGATGGCCCACCTGCCGGGGCAGCACTACGAAGTCCGCCTCACGGCCCCGGACGGCTACAGAGCGCAGCGCTCCTACTCGATCGCCTCGAGCCCGGAGCTCGAAGACGAAGTCGAGCTGACGGTGGAACGGCTCGAGGACGGCGAGGTGTCCGTCTACATGCACGACGCGCTCGAGCAGGGCGACGAGATCGAGGTGCGGGGGCCGTTCGCGACGTACTTCGTGTGGCGCGAGGAACGGCCCGTGCTGCTCGTAGGCGGCGGCTCGGGCGTCGTGCCGCTGATGGCGATGCTGCGCCACCGCCGGCTCACCGCGCCGGATCTGCCGATGCGGCTTCTCTACTCGGTGCGCACGCCCGAGGAGGTGATCTACGCCTCCGAGCTCGGTGATGAGACCACGCTGACGTACACCCGCTCCGCGCCGCCCGGCTGGCCCGGGCACACGGGGCGGATCGAGGCCGAGCTGGTCTCCTCCGCCGCCTCGGGCTACAGCGACGGCGTCGCGTTCGTGTGTGGCTCCAACGGCTTCGTCGAGACCGCCAGCGAGCTGCTGCTCGATGCCGGCTTCCCGCCCGAGCAGGTGCGCACCGAGCGCTTCGGTCCCAGCGGCTAGCCGTTCAGCTAGCGCCCGGCGATGGGGGCAAAGGAAGGCGCGGACAAAGATCACGCAACCGTGGGATTCGTTCCGGCCGCACGGCGTGGCAGCCTAGAACGATGATGCTGCTTTGTACTCTGCTCGGACACCGCTGGGAGTGGCGCGGCCACAACTGCTCGCGCTGGCAGGAGTGCGTCCGCTGCGGGCACCGGACCTGAGTCCGTCCCCCGCCGAGACCCTCTGAGCGCCGTCGCGCCGCGTCCCTAGGCGCCGAGGGTGAACGACCCCCGTGGTGGCCGCCCGGGGCGAGGGGCCCGAGGCCGGCGACCCCCGTGGTGCCGCCCGGGGCGAGGGGCTCGAGGCCGTCACCCACCTTGGTGCCGCGCGGGGCGCAGCGCCCGCCGACGGAGGCCGGCCGGTCGCCGGCCTCCGTCCTGTTCGCTGGTTTCAGGGGGCTTCAGGGGCTTCAGGGGGCTTCAGGGCAGCGCGCTCGAGCGCTCGTCACTACGCCGCGGGGGGCGGCCCACCGGGCCCGCCGGACCCACCGCGCCAGCCGGGGTGACCCGGGCCCTGCATGACGTTGTAGGAGCTGTCGAGGTGGACCTCGACCTTGGTCCCATCGGACTTGGTGACGGTCGTCTCGAAGCCTTTGCCCGTGAAGTCGGTCGTCACGGACCCGGCGGTGCCGCTCCCGACGCTCTTCACGGCCGCGGCCTGAGCTTTCGCGGCGGCGTCGCCCGTGACGGCTTTCTCAGCGTCCTCGTGGGCCGCCGTTCCGTGGGCGGGTCCGTTGAACGCCGGCTGCTGCTGCGTCCCCGTGGTGCCCTGTGTCGTGTTGGTCGAGGTCGAGGAGGAGCTCGCGGCCCCGGCGAGCGCCGAGCCGCCGAGCGCGAGCGCGGCGAGGCCCGCGACCACCACGACGCCCTTCTTGATCGAATGGAGCATGGGTTGCATCCCTTCTGTCGTCCGGGTGCTCCCGGGTTCGGAAACAGAATGGATGCGCCCGGTGGGAGTCCACTCCGAGGAGTCTCAGGAATGCCTGGGAGCCATCGGCTGCGCCGAACGTCGCGCCGCGTCGCCGGCACCGCTAGGCCGAGTGCGGAGCTCCGGTCGCCTGGCGGCGGCGCGAACTCGCGGGGCCACCTGAGATAATCGCTCGATGAGTGCCGTTCCGCCGGCCCCCGACGCCGCCCCCACGAGCCGGACCGGCGGGCTGAGGGTGATCCTTCCGATCCTCGTGATCCTCGTGATCGTTGGCGGCGTGA
>DASWFM010000008.1:0-11793 GCA_036394235.1 Solirubrobacteraceae bacterium
TCACCAACGGCATCAACGCGGACCTCGTGATCACAGCCGTGAAGACCGATCCTTCCGAGCGCCACCGCGGAATCTCGCTGCTCGTCCTCGAGCGCGGCATGCAGGGCTTCGAGCGTGGCCGCAACCTCGAGAAGATCGGCCAGCACGCGCAGGACACCGCCGAGTTGTCCTTCGACGACGTGCACGTGCCGGTCGCGAACCTGCTCGGCGAGGAGGGCCGCGGGTTTCTCTATCTCGTCTCCAACCTTCCCCAGGAGCGCCTCTCGATCGCCGCCTCCGCCGTCGCCGCGGCCGAGGCGATGATCGGCTGGACGCTCGACTATGTGCGCGAGCGCAAGGCCTTCGGCCAGACGATCGGCTCCTTCCAGAACACCCGTTTCGAGCTCGCCGAGCTGCACGGCGAAGTCGAGATCGCCCGGGGCCACATCGACCGCTGCGCGACGGCGCTCGACGCCGGCGAGCTCACACCTGAGGAGGCGGCGACCGCGAAGTGGTGGTGCACCGACCTGCAGGGGCGCGTGGCCGACCGCTGCTTGCAGCTGTTCGGCGGCTACGGCTACATCCTCGAGTACCCGATCGCGCGCGCCTTCGCGGACGCCCGCGTGACCCGCATCTATGGCGGCGCCAACGAGATAATGAAGGAGATAGTGGGTCGCGCGTTGGGGCTGTAGGCCAATACCCTGGGGCGCATGCCCGGGCGCGCGATGACCTCCGCCGAGATCTCCCTGCCCGGGACCGCCGAGCCGGTCAAGGTGCGCGAGCGGATCGCCCTGCTCGCCGATACCGTCGACATCGTCGGGCTGACGGACAACCACGCAGGCCAGGCGCGGATGTCGCCGCTGGCCGCCGTCGCGCTCGCGCGGGAGCAGGGAGTGCGGACGATCGTCCACGTCTCCTGCCGTGATCGCAACCGCCTCGCGCTGCGCTCCCAGGTGATCGGCGCCGCCGCGCTCGGCTCCGAGGGCGTGCTCTGCGTCCAGGGCGACCCCGCCGGCGACGCGCCCCCTGTACGCGACGTCAAGGCGAGCGAGCTGATCGCACAGGTTCGCGAGTGGGCGGCGCCGCGCCCGCTCGAGCCCGGCGCCGTCGTCAACCCGTTCGCGCCCGACCTCGACCGCGAGCTGCGCCTCCTCGAGAAGAAGGTGGCCAACGGCGCGTCGTTCGTCCAGTCTCAGATGATCTTCGATCCCGACGCGCTCGCCCGCTTCCTCGACCGCGCCGCGAGCATGCTGGCAGGCGTCCGCTTCTACGCGAGCGTCGCGCTGCTTCGCAACCGCGCGATGCTCGACCGCGCCGAGCGCCTGCCCGGGGTGTCGATCCCGGAAGGAGCCGCGCGCGAGATCGCCGCCGGGCGCGGCGTGGCTCTCGCCGGCCGGCTGGCCGCCGAGCTGGCCTCGCTCGACGGCGTCGACGCGCTCCACGTCTTCCCGCTCGGAGCCGAGCGCGAGACGCCGGCGGTCGCGGGCGCGTTCCGGGCCGCCAAGGGCATGCCGGCGCAGCGCCGCTGAGTCGGGCTACTCGGCCACGCCGGACGGCTGCGCGAACGTCGAGGCCAGCTCCACGAAGTAATCGAGCGAGCGCGGGTTCGCCAGCGACTCGACGCTCGCGGCCTGCTCGACCGGCGTTCCCATCAGGATCCGCTTCACAGGCACCTCCAGCACCTTGCCGGACAGCGTCCGCGGCACCTCGGCGATGTGGCGGACCTCGTTGGGGACGTGGCGCGGGGAGCAGTCCTCGCGGATCGCCGTCTTGATCGCGCGTTCGAGGCCCTCGTCGAGCGTCGCGCCGTCGCGCAGAACGACGAACAGGATCATCCTCAGCTCGTCGCCAAGGTCGTTGCCGGGGATGTCCACGACAAGCGCATCGAGCACCTCGGGCACGCGCTCCGCGGCCCGGTAGATCTCGCTGGTCCCCATCCGCACGCCCTGGCGATTGATCGTCGAATCGGAGCGGCCGTAGATCACAGCGCCGCCCCGCGGGGTGATGCGGATCCAGTCGCCGTGGCGCCACACGCCGGGGTACATCGCGAAGTAGCTGTCGTGCAGCCGCTCGCCGGTCGGGTCGTTCCACAGGTAGAGCGGCATCGAGGGCATCGGCTCGGTGACGACGAGCTCTCCGACCTCATCGAGGAGCGAGTTGCCCTGCTCGTCCCAGGACTCCACGCGGCAGCCGAGCGCGCGGCACTGCAGTTCTCCCTCGTACACCGGCAGCGTCGGGCAGCCCGCCACGAACGCCGTGCAGACGTCCGTGCCGCCGCTGGTCGAGAACAGCCACATCTCGCGGTCGACGCGCTCGTAGACCCAGCGGAAGGACTCCGGCGAGAGCGGCGAGCCGGTCGAGCCGACGCCGCGCAGCGCGCTGAGGTCGTGTTCGCGGCCAGGCTCGATGCCGGCCTTCTCGCAGGAGGCGAGCAGCCCCGCACTGACGCCCATGCATGTCATCCTCGTCCGCTCGGCCAGCCGCCACAGCGCCGAGAGGTCCGGGTGGGCGGGGCTGCCGTCGTAGAGCACGATCGCCGCGTCGGAGAGCAGGCAGCCGACGAGGAAGTTCCACATCATCCAGCCGGTCGTGGTGAACCAGAACATGCGGTCGCCGGGACGCAGGTCGAGGTGCAGCCGCTTCTTCAGCTGCTCGAGCAGGATGCCTCCGTGGCCGTGGACGATCGCCTTCGGCAGGCCCGTCGTGCCTGAGGAATAGAGCACCCACAGGGGATGGTCGAAGGGCACCTGCTCGAAGCGCGGCGCCGCCGCACCCTGCGGGTCGAGCGCCAGGAGCTGCTCCCAGGAGCGCGCCTCGGGACCGAGCACAGCCGGATCGGCGTCCTCCCGCAGGTAGGGCAGCAGCACCGCCTGCTGCACGGTCGGGAGCTCGGCGAGGATCGCGGCGGCGACCCCGGAGCGGTCGAAGTCCTTGCCGCCATGGCGGTATCCGTCGACGGCGAGGAACACCTTCGGCTCGATCTGGGCGAAGCGATCGATCACGCTGCGGGCGCCGAACTCCGGGGCGGCGCTCGACCAGATCGCTCCGATCGAGGCGGTCGCCAGCAGCGCCACGAGCGTCTCCGGGATGTTCGGCATGTAGGCGACGACGCGGTCCCCCCGGCCTACGCCGAGCGCGCGCAGGCCGGCGGCTGCGGCGGCCACCTGCGAGGCCAGCTCGCCCCAGCTGATCTGATCGAGCTCCCGCAGCTCGGAGCAGTGCAGGACCGCGGTCTCGGAGGGGTCGTGGCCGGAGAGCAGGTTCTCGGCGTAGTTCAGCTCGGCGCCCTCGAACCAGCGCGCCCCCGGCATCTCCCGCGAGCCCAGCACCTTTTCGTAGGGCTTCGAGGCGATCACGCCCGTGAACTCCCAGATGTCGCCCCAGAAGCGCTCGAGCTCGTCGACCGACCATTGCCACAGTTCGCCGTAGCCGTCGAAGCTGCGGCCGTGCCGCTCGGCGGCCCAGGACCGAAAGCGTGCCATCTCCGTCGCAGCCGCCCCCGACGGTGAGGGTTTCCACATCGGCTGCTGCTCTGCGCCGCTGCTCATGGGGCTATTCTCGCCGATCGTGGAGCCATCCGAACTGCGCAGCGAGTTCCCCGTGCTGGAGCAGGTGGCCTACCTCAACGCGGGCACCGACGGGCCGCTGCCGTCGCGCGCGGTCGGCGCCGCGCGCTCAGAGCTCGAGCGCGAGCTTGCCGAGGGCCGCGCGATGGCCCACTTCGAACGCCGGGGCGAGCTCGCGAGCGCGCTGCGCGAGGCCTACGGGCGGGCGCTGCGCGCCGACCCGGCCGACGTCGCGCTGACGACCAGCACCACCGAAGGCATGGGCCAGGTCGTGATGGGTCTCGAACTGCGTCCTGGCGATGAGATCCTCACGAGCGACGAGGAGCATCCCGGCCTGCTGGGCGCGCTCGCCGCCGCCCGTGACATCTTGGGCGCCACGATCCGCGAGGTGCCCTTCGCCCGGGTCGCGGAGGAGGTCGGGCCGGCGACGCGCTTCGTCGCCTGCTCTCACGTCAGCTGGGCGACAGGCGCGCTGGCACCCGCGGAGCTGGCGGAGGTCGAGGTGCCGGTGCTGCTCGACGGCGCACAGGGCGTCGGCGCGATCGATGTCGACGTGACGGCGCTCGGCTGCGACGCCTATGCCGGCGCCGGCCAGAAGTGGTGCTGCGGGCCCGACGGATCCGGTTCGTTGTGGGTCGGCCCGGAGCTGAGGGAGCGGCTCGCCGTCTCCCGGCGCGGCTACGGCAACCTGCACGAAGCCAACGAGGGCCTCGACGCAGATCTGCACGCGGACGCGCGTCGCTTCGATGCGCCGTCGCTGAGCGCGGAGGCGCTTGCCTGCTCGCTCGCTGCCGCGGAGGTGCTCGAGGCCTTCGGTTGGGACGCCCTCTGGGAGCGGGCGCGGGCGCTCGCGCAGCGTCTCGCCGAGATGCTTGCCGAGCGCGGCCGCGTACCGGTGCCGCGCGGCCCCGGCACGCTCGTTTCGTTCCCCAGCCCCGACCCGGAGGCCGAGCGCGCCGAGCTCGCCGAACAGGGCGTGGTGGTCCGCAACCTCCCCGGACGCGGCTGGCTTCGCGCTTCGGTGGGGGCCTGGAACGACGAGAGCGACCTCGAGCGGCTGCTCGGGGCCCTGCGCTCGTGAGCAGAACGGCGTCGGAGACGCTGGCGTCCCCGACCCGGGCCGGCTCCGGCGGAGAGCGCACCCAGCGCCTGCGGCTGCGCCCGCTCGACCGCGACGCGGCTGTACGGCTCGGCGGACTGGCCGCGGTGATCGCCGCCGCCGCCGTGATGAACCTCGTGCGGCTCTCGCAGAACGGCTACGCCAACATCTTCTACTCGGCCGGCGTGCGATCGATGATGCGCTCCTGGCACAACTTCTTCTTCGTCTCCTCCGACCCTGCCGGCCTCGTCTCGATCGACAAGCCTCCGCTCGGGCTGTGGGTGCAGGCCGCCAGCGCCAAGATCTTCGGTTTCGCCCCGCTCAGCCTGCTGCTGCCGGAGGCGCTGATCGGCGTCGCGGTGGTCGCGGTGCTCTACGTGATCGTCGCGCGGCGCTTCGGCACCCTCGCCGCGCTGGCCGCCGGGCTCGGCTGCGCCTTGTTCCCGTCGTTCGTGGCAGTGTCGCGTTCCAACGGGGTCGACCCGCTGCTGATCCTGCTGATGCTGCTCGCCTGCGGCGCGGCGATGCGGGCCTGCCAGTCGGGGCGCTCCGCGACGCTGTTGCTCTGCGGCGCGCTGATCGGGCTGGCCTTCAACACGAAGACCCTCGCCGCCTACCTGGCCGTGCCGGGGATCGCGCTCGCGTACATGGTGTGCGCACCCGTGGCGGTGCGCCGGCGGATCGTGCAGCTGCTCGCCGCGGGTGCCCTGGCGGGCGTCCTCTCGTTCGCCTGGATCGCCGCCGTCGAAGCCACTCCGGCGTCGCAGCGACCCTACGTCGGCAGCTCGACGGACAACACAGAGCTCGGGCTCACCTTCAGCTACAACGGCTTTGGCCGCGTCGAAGGCCAGGCCGGCGGTCCTGGTGGCACCCACGGCAAGCCCGGCGCGCGGGTGCCGCTGTCAGTCTCGCGGCGGGTCAATAGCCAGCGTGCGCGCGAACACCCGCGTCAGCGGCTGGGGCCCGAGCCGCCGTCGGGAGCGTCGCCCAACGCGGGCCGCTATCCGAAACCGATCCCCTTCGGCGGGTCGCCGGGGCCGTTGCGGCTGCTCGGCGTCGGCCTCGGCGACCAGGCCGGCTGGCTGCTGCCGCTCGCGTTCTTCGGCCTGATCGCTTCCCTCGTGCTGCTCTGGCTGGAGCGGCGCGCGCCGGCGGGCGATCCCGGCGTGCAGGCGGCCGCGCCGTGGCGGCGAGATCCGCGACTCGCGGCGGTGATCGTGCTCGGCGGCTGGTTCGCGGTCGAGGGAATCGTGCTGAGCCTCTCGAAGGGCATCGTGCATCCCTACTACGTCTCGGCGCTCGCACCCGGCACCGGTGCGATGTGCGGCATCGGGCTCTACGCGCTGATCCGGCTCTGCCGCCGCAGCCCGCCCTATGCCGGACTGGCGCTGGCGGGGGCCGCCGTGCTCAGCACCGTCGCCACCGAGATCGTGTTGATGCACCGCTACGACTACCTGCGGTGGTTCGTTCCCGTGCTGGCCGTGGCAGCGGGACTCTGCCTGATCGCGATGCTCGCGGCGACGCTCCTCACGCGCCCGCGCGGCGCGGGGGTCGCGGTTGCTGCGGCGACCGCCCTGCTGCTGATCGTTCCCGCCGGCTACGCCTCCACGACGTGGCTGGCGCCGGTGCAGTCGACCTTCCCGGCGGCGGGCCCGAAACAGTACGCCGGCTGGGGCGGCGTCGGGCTGAACGCGCGAGGCGTGGCGATCGACCGCGCCCTGCTGCGCTACGTCGAAAGCCACGGCGCCACCCGGCGCTTCGCGCTGTTGACCGTCTCCGCGCCGACGGCGGCGCCGTTCGTGCTGCTCGGCGCGAACGTCTCGGGCCTGGCCGGCTACAGCGGCGTCGACCCGGTCCTCGACGGACCCGGCCTCGCGCGTCTGGTGCAGCGCCGCGAAGCGCGTTACGTGCTGCTCGGCGGGGAGTACTCCACGCGGGGCGGCAACAGGGCCACCCAGGCGGTGCTGCACACCTGCCGGGAGCTCGCGCCGTTCGAATGGCCCAGCCCGGTGCCCTACGCCTTCGGGCTGGTGCTGTTCGACTGCGCCGGGCGCGAAGCGGCGCTGCGGGCAGCCGCGGCCGGCGCGAAGCAGAGCTAGCCGAAAGCTAAGCCGCGACGGCCAGCTCGCGGTGGAAGGCGCGCGCGAACAGCTCGCCCTCGCGCCCCGCCGCCCAGCGCGGCACCGCGGGGTCCCCCTCGGCGATCAGTCGCAGCTGGACCTCGCCGTCGTGCAGGGCGATGTCGGTGCCGCGCACGAGCTGGTCGCGCGAGCGCTCGAGGTCCTCGGCGAGACGCAGCAGCGCCGCGCAGCGGTCGAGCCGCTCGACGTCGCCGTCGCCGAACAACGGTGCCATTGGCCCCGGAGAGGGCATGCCCTTGCGGTGATACCGCGCGGCCTGGGCGATGATCGCCGTCTCCACCGGTTCGAAGCCCGGCAGGCCGCCGTTGAGGATCAGATACCGCGAGTGCTTGTGGTGATCGTCGTAGTCGATCGACATGCCGATGTCGTGCAGCATGCACGCCGCCCACAACAGCTCGCGCTCGCGCGGATCGCCGTCGTGCAGGCCAAGCCGTGCCAGCTCGTCGAACATGCTCAGTGCGAGCGTCGCGACGTGCCGCGTGTGGGGGCCGTCGACGCGGTATTGCGCGGCCATGTTCAGGACGCTGGCCCGGCGCACGTCTGAAAACAGCGGGCCGCCAGGCTGGCTGCCGAGCAGGCGCTCGAAGAAGACGCCCTCCCGCAGCCCCGCCTCGGTCGTCTCGATCGCCTCGAAGCCGCCCGCCCGGAGCGCCTCGCGAACGGCAACCGCACCGGCCAGGATCAGGTCGGCGCGTGCGGGCTTGATGCCCGGCACGCTCGCACGCTCGGCGGCGGGTAGCGAGGCGAGTCGCTCGATCAGATCCTCGAGCGCCTCGACGCCGATCACCATCCCCTGCACGCCATTCGACGGCAGGGCTGCAGCCCGCTGCGCCGCCGCCGCCAGGTTACGGACCGTGCCGCCGATTCCGACCAGCCGGCCACCCCCCTGCGCGCGGAGGTCCGCGAGCCACGCGACCCCGGCGAGCTCGGCCGCGATGTACTCGCGCAGCTCTGCCAGCTGGCGGCGCTTGGCGGGCCCGTTCGGCGGCAGGAAGCGCTCGCTCATGCGTACCGTGCCGAGCCGCCAGGAACCGGACTCCTGCTCTGCTCGATCGAGCACACGCACGAGTTGCATCGAGCCACCGCCGAGGTCGAGCACGCAACCCTCGGAGAGGGTCGTCGAGTTGACCGCCGCGAGATATCCGTGGTGGGCCTCCTCCTCGCGGCTCAGCACGCGGATCGGCAGCCCGAACCGCTCGCGTGCCCGCACCAGGAAGCCCTCCGCGTTCTCGGCGTCGCGGATCGCGCTCGTCGCCACGGCGTCGACCTGCTCGGCGCCGAGACCGCTTGCGCGGCAGAAGTGGGCGAACACGTCGAGCGTCGCCAGCGCCCGCTCCATCGGCTCCTCGCCGAGGCGCCCGGTGGCCATCAGCCCCTGCCCGATCCGCACGGGCTCGTAGATCTCGTCGGTCCGCCGCCACCAGCCGTCGCCGGCCTCGAAGACAACGAGCCGGAAGGAGTTCGACCCCAGGTCGATCACGGCGAGCCGGGTCCTCGACGGCATGATCTGAGCCTATTGACCGTTCCGGCGGGCCCCGGGGGCCTCTCGGCGACCGCTTGGCAGGCGCTCAGGCGGCGGCGCACTCGGCGGCGCGGGGGCGGCGACCCCCTCGCGCGGATTCAGGCTGCGGCGCGCTTGGCGGCGTTCAGCGAGCGCTCGGCCTCGACCAGCACCTCTTGAAGGTCCGCGCTGCGCTGGTGTACGAGCGTGATGCCAATCGAGGCGGTGGGATGCACGACGCCGTCTCCGGCGTCGACGCTGCATGCGGGAAGCACGCGGGTGAGGCCCTCGGCGACGACCGACAGGCCCTCCTCGTCGGCGTGCGGCAGCAGCACGGCGAACTCGTCGCCCCCGAGCCGGCCGATCAGGTCGGTTTCGCGCAAGCGCCGCGTCAACGTGCGGGCGACCGCCTTCAGGGTCTCGTCGCCGACGGAGGTGCCATGGAGGCCGTTGAGAGCCCGGAAGCCGTCGAGGTCGATCACCATCAGCCCCGCCGTCTCGCCGTAGCGGTGGCAGCGGCCGAGCTGCATGCGCAGGTCGTGTTCGAACAGGCGGCGGTTGCGCAGGCCCGTCAGCGGGTCGTGGTCGGCCAGGCTGAGGAGCTGCTCCTCCAGTTCCTTGCGCGCCGAGATGTCCTGTAGCTGCGCGATGTAATGCAGCGGCTGCCCCATGCGATCGCGCACCAGCGACATCGAGAGGATCGCCGAGACGACCTCCCCGGCGGCGTCGAAGTAGCGCTTCTCGACCTGGAAGGCAGGGATCTCGCCGGCGGCGAGGCGACGGCGCTCGGCGGCGTCGTTGCCGGCGTCCTCCGGATGCATGATGCCGTCGTAGCGCTTGCCCACGAGCTCATCGGAGGTGTAGCCCGTGATGTCGCAGAGGGCGCGGTTGACGAGCAGCCAGCGGCCGTCCGCGTCGATCAGGCCGGTGCCGATCGGGGCGTGCTCGAAGACCTCCTCGAAGCCCTCCATGCGGGGCGAGGAGAACAGGTCGGCGTGCCTGCGGGCGGTGATGTCGAGCACCACCGCGATGCCCCCGTCGACGTTCGAGAGGTCCTCGGCCGGCGGGCCGCCACCGCTGCACAGCGGGCCGGCGTCGACCATCAGGCAATGGCGTTCGCCGGCCGTCCAGATCTCGCGCGTCCGCGTCTCGCCTTCGAGCGCCGAGCTGAACAGCGGCTCGAAGCGCTCCCAGAACTCCGCCGGGAAGGCGTCCGCGACGTAGTTGCCCTCAGCGCAGATCTCGGGGTCGCCCATCCGCTCGATCGCCTGGCCGGCCGTCAGCACGAACCGCAACTGGCAGTCGAAGACGATCACGAGCGCCTCGGGCAGCTCGCGCAGGGCCGCGCTGGCGGCATGATCGGCGCTGGCCAGCAGCTGCTCAGGTCCCATCGCAGGGTTCACATGGCAAGCATCGGCCGATGCGGCGCGATCCTTGACAGTCTCCCGCGCGTGCCCGCTCCCGGGCAGATCTCATGGACGGATGAACGTCTCCGGATCGGGCCCGATCCTGCGGCCCTGGTCGAGTGGGTCGATCGAGGACATCTCCTGCTCGGAGAGCTCGAAGCCGAAGACGTCGATGTTCTGCCTGATGCGCTCGGGCGTGACGGACTTAGGGATCACGACGTTGCCGAGCTGGAGGTGCCAGCGGATCACGACCTGGGCCGGCGTGCGCCCGTGATGCTCGGCGATCTCGACGATCGCAGGCTCGCGCAGCACAGAACCTTGGGCGAGCGGGCTCCAGGCCTCGGTCACGATCCCCAGCTCGTCGTGTTCCCGTCGCAGCCCGACCTGCTGGAAATGAGGGTGGAGCTCGACCTGGTTGATCGCGGGGGTCTCCCCCGTCTCCTCGACGAGCCGCCGCAGATGAGACGACGGGAAGTTCGAGACGCCGATCGCGCGAACCAGGTCTTCGTCGCGCAGCTCGATGAACGTCTCCCAGGTCTCGACGTAGCGGTCATGAGCGGGCACGGGCCAGTGGATCAGATACAGGTCGACGTAGTCGACCTCGAGCCTGGTGAGGCTCCTGTCGAACGCCCGCCGCGACTCCTCCCGACCCTGCTCGTCGTTCCAGCACTTGGTCGTTATGAACACCTGTCCGCGGTCGAGGCCGCTGGCGCGAACCGCGAGCCCGACCTCGGCCTCGTTTCGGTAGGCGGCGGCCGTGTCGATGTGGCGGTAGCCGGCTTCGAGCGCCATCGCGACTGCCTCCTCGGTCACCTCCGGCGGCACCTGGAACACGCCGAAGCCGAGCTGCGGGATCGTCTCGCCGCCGCGCAGCGGCCGCCTCGGCACGTTATCTGTCGGCGAGCTCATCTCGATTCGTCTGTCCTACGCCGTTTCAGCCTAAACCGATCGCTGCCGCCGGGCGCTTGCGGGGTTTGACTGCAGCCCGCCGATCCCCTACCTTGAAGTTGCGGTTCGAGGGAGCCGCACGGTCCAAGGAGGGACGGAGATGGGGGAATCGAGGGGCAAGGGACGCCTGCTGCAGCACGTGATCGCCGCCCTGGCGGTCGGCGACTTGGCATACAGGCTGCTCGCTCGCGAGCCGCTGCGCCGCGCGCTGGGGATCGAGACGAGCCGGGCGTGAGAGCCGGCGTCAGCCGGGCGGCGTGAGGAAGTAAACGCGCTGCCCGGCAGTCGGCTGCCAGGAGTAAACCGGCCAGCGCCGCCCGCCGTAGCGCACGGTTCCAGACGACGGCAGCCGCGCGGGGCCGCCGCCGACCAACCGCCTGCGCCCGGCGCGAACGAAGACGCGGCCGTCGGTGACCGTGCGCAGCACATCCGCGAGGTCCTGATAGTGGGCTCCGAGCGGATGGAAGCGGGCGGCGACGTGGCGGGCAACGCTACCCCAGGCGGCGAGGCGCAGAGCGGCGCAGCTCGCCGCCGAGGGCGCCGCGGAAGTGAAAAGGCTCGCCTGAAGGGCGCCGGCCGGGAACGCCTGGATCGGAACGTTCGAGACGAGATAACGATGTCCCGCGATTTCCACATGGGCGCCGTCGGCCGGCGCCGCGGGAGCAGCGCGCAGCGTGCCCATCACAGGCGCTCCGCGCTGGTAGATCTCGATCGGCAAGCCGATGAAGTGGGTCACGAGCTTCACGTAGCCGAGGTCGTCCTGCACCGAGATCACGTAGCGCCCCAGGGTGCGGCCGTGGGCGCGAATGGACCCCGTGACGGGGGCGGTGACGTGAGGGCCGCCGACATCGGCGAGCACGCGAGTGCCGCGCAGCACGCGCAGGCGCACGATGTGCCAGCGGGGTTTGTAGACGAGCGCATGGACCGCGGCGGCGACTGCTGCCGTTTCGCCGCGTTCGAGCGCCGTGAGCAGTGGCCCGTAGCTGCGCGCCCGAGCCGCGTCGAGTCTCGTCTCTTCCCCGCGCAGCTCCTCGACGTAGATACGCTCGGCGACGACTGTCTGGACCGCGGAGACCGTGGCTGCGGAGGCGCTCCCGCAGCCGCGCGCCGGCAGCGAGGCGGCGTCGCCGTCGCGGCCGCCCCCGACTGCAAA
>DASWFM010000009.1:0-3643 GCA_036394235.1 Solirubrobacteraceae bacterium
CCCGCCTCGAGTCCTTCTCGGACGGGGTGATCGCAATTGCGATCACCCTGCTCGTACTCAACATCGACGTGCCTCCGGCGGGCCATCCGGGGTCACTCGGTCACAAGCTCCTCGAGCAGTGGCCCAGCTACGCCGCCTACGCGACCTCGTTCCTGACGATCGGGATCATCTGGATCAACCACCATCTGATGATCTCCCGCCTCAGGGCTGTGAGCCACGAGGTGCTGTTCCTGAACCTGCTGCTGTTGTTGTTCATCGGCATCCTTCCCTGGTCCACGGCGCTGATGGCCGACTACCTCCGCGCCGACGCCGGCTCGAGCCTCGCCGCAGCCGTGTATGGCGGCAGCCTCCTGACGATGGCGATCTCGTTTTACGTCCTGCAGCGCCACATCCTGTTCGGCAAGCACGACCTGCTCCTCCAGAGCGTCGACGACCGGGAGCGCGCGAGCATCAACAGCCGTAACCGCGCGGGTCTGCTCCCCTACCTCATCGCCACGCCGCTGGCCTTCGTCTCGCCCTACATCACCCTCGCGATCAGCGCCGCGCTGGCGATCTTCTACGCGCTGCCCCTGCGGATCGCCCAGGCCTGAATCCGCTCGCGGCCGGCGCCCGGGCTCCGTCGCTAGCCTGAGCCAATGCGTCGCCTGCTGCTCCTCGTCTCGGTGCTCGTCCTGGTGGACACGATGCTCTACGCAGCGCTGACGCCGCTGCTGCCGCACTTCGCGCACACCCTGCACCTCTCCAAGTTCGGCGCCGGCCTGCTGCTCGCGAGCTACGCCGCCGGCGCGCTGCTCGGCGGTCTCCCCGGCGGCCGCGCGGCAGCGCGCCTGGGTCCGCGGCGCGCGGTGCTCATCGGCCTCACGCTGATGGGCGCCTCGGGCGTCGCGTTCGCGTTCGCGAACAGCTTCGACATGCTGCTCGCCGCACGCGTCGTGCAGGGCGCGGGCAGCGCCTTCACCTGGGCAGGGGCGTTCTCCTGGCTGACCCGCTGCGCGCCGGCCGAGCGGCGCGGCGAGATGATCGGCCGGGCGATGGGCGCTGCGGTCCTCGGCGAGCTGCTCGGACCCGTGATCGGCGTGATCTCGGGCTCACTGGGCCGCTCAGTCGTGTTCAGCACCGTCGCCGGCCTGTCCGTCGTGCTGGGCGTCCTGACCGCCCAGATCGACGTCGAGTCGGAGCTCGAACCGGTCAACGTGACGCTGCGCAGCGGCTTGCGTGAGCGCCGTTTCGTCGACGGCCTCGTGCTGCTGGCGATCGGCTCCTCGCTGTTCGGGGTGCTCGCCGTTCTAGCCCCGCTGCACCTTGCCGCCGCGGGCTGGGGCACTGCCGCGATCGGCGGCGTATGGCTGTTGGGTGCGGCCTTCGAGGCGTCTGAGTCGCCACTGGTGGGACGCCTCAGCGACGCTCGCGGAGCGTTGACGCCGGCGCGGCTGGCCCTGCTCGCCGCGATTCCCGTCTCGCTCGCGCTCGCCACCGACGCCTCGCCGGCGATCTACGTGCCGCTCGTGGTGCTCGCGGGCATGTCCTACGGCGCGCTGTTCACTCCCTCCTTTTCACTCGTCTCGCAGGGCGCCGAGCGAGCCGGGCTCGCTCAGGGCATGGCCTTCGGGCTGATGAACGCCGCCTGGGCGGTCGGCGCGATGGCGGGCCCGGCGGCCGCCGGAGCGATCGCAGGCGCGGTCGGGGACTCGACTCCCTTCATCCTCGCCGCGCTCGGCTGCGCCCTCGCCCTGTTCCTGTTCCGGGCACGCGGCGCGGCGCCCCGGCGCTCGGTCAGCGTCGAAGCCCGGATTCCCTGACAGCACCCTTCGGCTTCCACATCGTCGGCGGCCATATCGCCGAGATGCGGAAGCCGTCGGGAGTGCGGCCTACGGGTGCGGCTTCGCGGCGTCCGCTTCGGCAGCCAGCTGTTTGAGTGCGTTGAAGAATCCCTGCGACTGACCTTTGAAGAGGCCCATCGCGGTCAGGAACTGCGCTGCGCCCGTCGCCACTCCCTGGGTGTTCGTCGGGCGCACGATCGAGCAGATAGGCAGTCCCCGCCGCAAAAAGATCGTGGGCTCGGGCATGATCAGATTGGTTTGGAATTCTTCGCCGCCCAGCGGTGGTTCGTTCAGGTCCGGGAACGTCAAGCTCCCATCGGTCAGCGGCGGTGCGTTGCCGGCCTTGTCGCTCCAGGTCTGGAAGTGCATTGCCTCGGTCGGCCCGATGCTCAGTAGGACCCGCAGGACCTCGGGATCGCTGACGCGCTGAGCCAGCGACGGGTAAAGGCTCGTGCCGCCCTGCTCGATCGTTCCGAAGTGGAAGCCGGCGGTGTTGGCGATCGCCTGGATATGCGTTTTCGGCGTCAGGTCCGCGTCGGTGCGCGGGATCGCCGGGTGACTGCCTACGGCCAGGGTCGGGATCGCCTGATTGAAACTGTCGCCGAAGTCGGGGTTCTTGGTGCTGCTGCGATAGCGGGTCCACCACGACGTGTCGACCGTCAGTTCCATCAGGTTGGTGAGCCGTTTGACCGTTTTCTGGGCACCGGTCGCTTGGCTGCCCGGCAGCGTGCGGAACGGATTGAGGTTGACCGGTTCTGCGTCCCTCGATTCCAGATAGGCGTTGATGAACGTGAAGTGGGTGAGCTCGTCCTCGGTGTTGTCGTGGATGTACTGGTCCATGTCTGAATCGAGTTCCTTCAGCGCGGCGATATAGGCTCCGCTGCCGCTGCCTCCCGGGACCTCGCTGTCCTGGATGCCTCCCAGCTCGTTGTACTGCTGCCATAGATCGGTCTCGAGGATCTCCGCGGCCGCGAGGAACCTCAGGATCGCGGCGTCGCCCTTCGACAGCTTGTGACCGGTGGGCTTGTCGGCGAACGCGGTCGCCGCGCCGCCCAGGCTCCCGAGGCCTGCTCCCACTCCCGCGGCGACTCCCGTCGCCAGGAACGCGCGGCGGCTGACACCGCCACCGTCTCCGCTCTGTGCCGGCGCCACAATCGAGCTGTCGACGTCTGAGCTGGCGGAAGGCTGCATTGGGCTGCGCATGTCTTCTCCTTCAGATCGTGATGTGTCCTTCATTCCGTGGGTCGAGCGCCCGGCAGAGTGAGGCAGCCGGCGAGGGGCCACGGACGACGGCTTCGGTGCAGCCGAAGTCCCTTGGCCGCTGCGGCCGCCAAGTGCCGGGCGAGGCGGCGGCCGCGGCGAAGTCGAGGAGCGTCGACAGTGGCCTGCCGATCGAACGCATCATCGTCCTCCCTGATCCGGGTACTTCCCACCGAGAGATGCGAGCGCCACCCCCGGCGGCTGATCTCTTCGTGCAGGCTTACACCCAAAGACGCACCTTGCGGACGTTTCTTCCCCCGAAAAACCCGCTATGTGCGCGAGTTTCGGGCCGCGTCCCAGCGCTCGGTTAGCATCGAGGCCCGGATTCCCTAGGCCGCCCGGTCGCGCGGGGCGACCGCCGAGGAGGCCGATGATCGGAGCGCTCACCGCCGGACTGCCGCTCGCCGCCTCGCAGCAGGCCTACCTGCACGAGGCCAGCCAGATGCAGGCGCTGTCCTTCGCCGTGCACATCCCGCTCGTGTGCTTCGGCATCGCGCTGCCCGCGATCGTGCTGTTCGTCGAGTCTCGCTACCTGCGCACGGGCGATCAGCTCTACCGCACGC
>DASWFM010000010.1:0-18150 GCA_036394235.1 Solirubrobacteraceae bacterium
CTATCGCAACCAGGGCCTGCCCTTCCTCGACCTGATCCAGGAGGGAACGCTCGGCCTGGTACGCGCGGCGGAGAAGTTCGACTACCGCAAGGGCTTCAAGTTCTCGACCTACGCGACCTGGTGGATCCGCCAGGCGATCGCGCGCGCCCTGGCAGACAAGGCACGCACGATCCGCATTCCCGTGCACGTCGTCGAGAAGCTCAACAAGATCGGCCGCGCCGAGCGCAAGCTCGTCACCGAGCTGGGCCGCGAGCCCACCGCGGACGAGATCGCGGAGGTCACCGGGATCGACCCGGAGGAGGTCGACTCGATCAAGCGCTCCGCGCAGGCGCCCGTGTCGCTGGAGAAGCCCGTCGGCGACGAGGAGGAGTCGGAGTTCGGCCAGTTCATCGCCGACGAGCGCGCAGAGTCCCCCTATGAGCGGGCCGCCGAGATCCTCACCAAGGAGGCGCTGCGCGAGGCGTTGGAGAACCTCTCCTACCGCGAACGTCGCGTGCTCGAGCTGCGCTATGGCCTCGGTGGCGAGCACCCCCGCACGCTCGACGAGGTCGGCCGCACCTTCAACGTCACCCGCGAGCGCATCCGCCAGATCGAGAACCAGTCGCTGAAGAAGCTGCAGTCGCTGGCGGAGGCCCAAAAGCTCCGCGACGTGGCGTAGGTCCGAGCTCTCAGCCTCCCCCCGTCGTTCCGAGCGCCCGCGCCGAGGCCGCGCGGATGAAGTCCGCCTTGGCCGCCGTGTACGCCTCGCGATCATCCGCGAAGCGCTCGGCGAGCCGCTGCTTGAGCGCGGCGTACTCGGCTGCGAGCGCCGAGTCGGAGCGCAGCGCGTCGCGAAACGCGAGCGTCGCGCCGAAGCGGGGCGAGTCGCACGGGACCAGGTGCAGGTGAAACGTCCGGCGGGCCGGGTCGGGCTTGCAGAACCAGTGCATCTCGTCGGGCCGGTAGGGCGCGTACTGGTATTCAGCCTCGGCCAGCGACGCGAAGCAGGCGCGCGACTCCTCCAAGCTCCGAACCCCGGCCATGATGTCGATCGTCGGCTTGGCAGCGAGCCCTGGCACGGCGGTGCTGCCCACGTGATGGACGCCGCCACGGAGCTGCGAGCCCAGCAACCCGAGCAGCATCTGCCGCTCGCGCTCGAAGCGCTGCGGCCAAGCGGCCTTGTAGGAGACGACCCGGACACCCGCGTCGGGCGGCATCGCCGCCAGCGTAGCGGCACCCCGGCGGGTATTGCAGGTGTCGTCCAGGCCGGCCGGCGCCGCTCAAGGGCCGCGCGCGGCGTGCCGATGCGCTCAGCATGTTCGAAGTCATGGCCGCGCTGCGCGAGCTCGTCGAGAAAGGGGGCTCCGATCTCCACCTGAAGGTCGGCTCCTCACCGCTGTTCCGGGTCCACGGCGAGCTGACGCTCGACGCGAGCTCCGAGGCGCTGGGCAGCGCTGACACCGAGCAGGCGCTCCGCGACCTCCTGCCCGACGAGCACAAGCTCCAAGAATTCGACTCCGAGCACGAGGTCGACTTCTCCTATGAAATCCAGGGCGTCGCCCGCTACCGCATCAACGCCTTCCTGCAGCGCGGCACGATCTCGCTCGTCTGCCGCGCGATCCCCCACAAGATCAGCACGATCGAAGAGCTGTCGCTGCCGATGGTGGTGCGCGAACTGGCCGAAGAGGAGCGCGGCATCGTGCTGCTCACAGGCACCACCGGCTCGGGCAAGTCCACGACGTTGGCCGCGATGATCGACCACATGAACAACACGATGAGCAAGCACATCGTGACGATCGAGGACCCGATCGAGTTCGTGCACAGCGACAAACGATCGGCGATCAATCAGCGCGAAGTCGGGATGGACACGGCCTCCTTCAAGCGCGCCCTGCGGCGCGTCCTGCGCCAGGACCCGGATGTGATCCTGGTCGGCGAGATGCGCGACGAGGAGACCGTCCAGACGGCCCTCTCCGCCGCCGAGACGGGCCACCTCGTCCTCTCCACGATCCACACCGTCGACGCGACCGAGTCGATCAACCGCATGCTCGACTTCTTCCCTCCCCACCAGCACCAGCAGGCCCGCAGCATGATCGCGGGTACCGTCAAGGGCGTCATCTCCCAGCGGCTCGTCCCGGGCGCCGAGGGCGGCCGCGTGGCGGTCTGCGAGATCCTGCGCATGACGGGCCGCGTGCGGGACATGATCCTCGACCCCGACCAGACGGGCAAACTCGTCGAGGTAATCACGAGCGGTGCTTACTACGGCATGCAGACCTTCGACCAGGCCCTGTTCGGCCACGTCAAGGCAGGCCGCGTGACCTTCGAGGACGCGATGCACGTCGCCTCTAGCCCGCACGACTTCAAGCTGCTGATGCAAGCCGATGGCCGTGTCGGCACGACAATGGAGGACGTCGCCTCGGCCGAAACCCAGCGCGAAGAGGCCCCCAAGCCGGCCTCCTCGCTGCGCGTTTAGTTGCCGGCGGGCTCCTCCTCCGCGCGCTTCGCCTTTACTTCATTTGGTAAAGTAAAAGGCTGAGATGGCCGTTGATGAGACATGTCCCGTTTGCCTGACCGCTGAGATCGTCTGCAGCAAGTGGACGCTGCTGCTGGTCCGCGACCTGTCCGAGGGACACTCGCGCTTCTGCGAGCTGGAACGATCGCTCGCCGGCATCAGTCCCCGGACGCTTTCGCTGCGCCTGCGGGCGCTCGAGGAGGAGGGGATCGTCGAACGGCACACCTTCCCAGAGGTGCCGCCCCGGGTCGAGTACGCGCTGACCGAGAAGGGCCGCGCGCTGTTGCCGATCATCGACGACATGCGGGCCTACGGCGAAGACTGGCTCGGCGCGAACTGCACCGAGCGCGCTGAAGAGGCGCTCGGCGGCACCGCCCTCGCAGCAGCCTGAGGCCTCGCGGACCGGCAGCGGCGGGTGTCTGCAAGGTCCGCTGCGCCGGCAGGAGCGGTGAGCGCTCCGGAGAACTCCGCTGAGCATGCGTTCAGTGCCACTGCAGACCGCCCTCGGCGATTTCCTGGAGGCCGCCGCCGGGTTCCTCTCGGCAGAGCTCGCCGCCGGCGCGGAGATCCCCTTCGAGCTCGACCAGCAGCCGGCACGCAGCGCCCGCGGAGCGGGCGGGACTTCCTTCTTCTCCTACCGGCCCCTCACGGCTGAGTTCATCGCCGAGCGGCGTTCAGCGCTCGAAGAGCTTCCCGAGTACGACGCCGCCTCCGCGCAGCTCGACGCCTTCGACGGGCTCGAGCGCTATCTGGTGGCAGTCGGCGAGGACGTCGCCCGCTTGACCCCCACTGCCCAGGTCCGCGCAGCTGTTGGCTCACTGCTCGGCGAGGTGTTCGACGAGCAGTCCGATTTCGAGCTGCACGAGGAGCGCCTGCGCGGAGCGCTGGCACGCCTGCACAGCAGCGCCCTCACCGCGACAGCCGAGGTCACGATCGTCGCGCGCCTCTCCGGGCTGACCATCACCTCTCCCGAGCTGCCCCTCACCGCGGGACTCACGATCGCCCGGCCCGAGGCTCTCGAGGGGCTGCCGCCGGAGGCCCGCAACACCCCCGAGGATGGACCCGGGCACCTGATCGTCGCGCTCGCCACCGAGGAGCCGGACCCGGCCGAGGCACTGGAGCGCGGACGCGGCGTGCTCCGAGACCTGCTGCGGGCGCTGCGCCTCTTCGGGGATGGCCGCGTCACGCTCGGGGCGTTCGCCTGGGCACGGATCGCCGGCGGCCAATGGACGCCGCTGGCGCTCGGCCATGGAGGTCGGCCCCACGGGATGCTCGTCGTGACCGCAGAGCAGGAGGACGAGCTGCGGGCCTTCTGCAACCTCGTCTCTCGCCGCGCCCCCGACGGCAACGAGCTGGCGTGGGCGTTGCGCCGTTTCGAGATGGGCGCCGAGCGCGAGGACCCCTATGAGGCCCTGAGCGACAACCTCCTGGCGCTGCGCGCGCTACTCGAGCCCGAGGGTCCCTCCAGCGGGATGCTCGCCGGCCGCGTGGCCGCCCTCTGCGCGACGCCTGAGAGCAGGCTCCTGCTGACGGAGCGGATGGTCCAGGCCGTTGCCCTGGAGCGCGCCGTGGTCGCCGGCGCGAGCCCCCGAGCGGGCGCTGCCGGGCTCGCCGCGGATGTCGCGGACCACCTGCGGGCACTGCTGCGCGACGTCATCTGCGGCCACCTCGAGGCCGACCTCGTCGGCCTCGCCGACGAGCTTCTGCTCGCGCCGCCGCAGCAGACTCGCCAGGGCGCGAACGAGTCCGAGCCGGAGCACGAGGCGGAGCTCCTGGACGAGCTCGGTGCTGAGGCCCGCCTCCCGGGCCTCGAGCGCCCCGTGGCGGCGCCGTATCGCGCGGCGGCGGCCGTGCCCGGCACGATCCCCTTCCGGAGCGACGCGCGACGCGAGGCCGTCGCTGCCGGAATCGCCGCCTCAGATGCCGAGCTGCTCGGCGATGCGGGCGAGGCCGAGGAGATCCTGGACCTCTTCATCTAGGTGGCCGACGAGAGTCGGCCGGCGGCCCCCGAGCAGCTTCGAGAGCTCGCGCACCGTCGCCGCGTCTCGCCGCACGAGCACATCGAAGTCTGCGAGGTTCGCGGCGGCGCGCCGCGCCAGGTCCGCTCCAAGCGCCGGCGCGAGCTGATCCGCTGCCGCCTCCTGGTCGAGTCCATTTAGTCCGTCGAGATGGATCCGGTTGACGATCATCTCCGGCTCGGGCAGGCCGGTTTCGCGGAGCCGCTCGGCGAGGAAACGCGCCTCGCGCGCCGGCTCGGGCTCGGGTGAGGTGACGATCAGAAAGGCCGTCTCGCGCGACCGCAGCAGCTCCTGCACGCGTCGCGTGCGTTCGCCGAACCCGTCGAGGATGCCTCCCAGGGAGCGGAAGAACCGGGACAGCTCAGAGAGCATGTCCACCCCGGTCACGCGGGCGAAGATCGCGAACACAAGTGCCGTGCCGCGGCCGAACAGCCTCGCCGTGATGCCGCCGGGGGAGAGGAACACCTGCAGCGCGCGGCCTTCGAGGAACCCGAGCAGGCGGCCCGGCGCTTCGAGGAAGTCCAGTGCATTGCGTGACGGCGGCGTATCGAGCACGACCACGTCGAACTCGTGTTCGGCGTGCAGTTCGTACAGCTTCGCCACGGCACTCAGCTCGTTGGAGCCGGCCACCGCCGTCGAGAGCTCCCGGTAGACGGGGTTCGCGAGGATCTCCTGACGAGCCTCCTCGTCGGGGGCAAGGCTGCCGATGACGCCGTCGAACGTGGCCTTCGTGTCGAGCATCATCGCCCACAGCTCGCCGCGCACCGCCCGGCCCTGGCGCTCGAGCGCCTTCACATCGACCCGGTGCGGATCTCCGGAGAGCTGCTCGAGTCCCAGCGCGGTCGCCAGGCGGCGCGCGGGGTCGATCGTGACGACGGCCACCTTCGCGCCCCGCATCGCCAGCCCCAGCGCCAGAGCCGCCGAAGTGGTGGTCTTGCCCACCCCTCCGGCGCCGAGCGTGACGATCACCCTGTGGCCGGCGAGCCTGGCGCGCAGCGTGGTCGCCGCGGAGCTGTTCGCCGGGGGCATCCCGGGATCGTAGTTCCCATGCAGGAATCGACACTCACCATCCGAATACCGACCGGAAGGCTTTCCAGCAATCGAGCATCGGAGCCACCGTGGAAGGAAAGGCCAAGGTCATCGCGTTCGCCAACCAGAAGGGCGGCGTGGCAAAGACGACGACGACGCTGAACCTCGCGGCCGCATTTGCGGAGGAGGGCCACCGGGTGCTGTGCGTCGACATGGACCCTCAGGGGAACCTGACGATGTCGCAGGGGATCGACCCGGACACGCTCGAGAAATCGATGTACGACGTGCTCGTCCACAAGGTCTCGATCCGCGAGGTGATCAAGCGTCGCGAGATCGACATAGCGTGTGCGTCGATCGACCTGGCCGGTGCGGAGATCGCGATGTCGACGATGATCGGCCGCGAGCGCTCCCTGCAGAAGGCCTTCGAACCGATCCTCGAGGACTACGACTTCATCTGCATCGACACGCCTCCGAGCCTCGGCCTGCTGACGATCAACGCCCTCACAGCCGCCGACAAGGTGATCGTCCCCGTGCAATGCGAGTATCTGTCGATGCGGGGATTGATCCAGCTGCAGAACACGCTCGCGATGATCCGGGAGAACCTCAACCCGGGCGTGGACATCGAGGGTATCCTGCCGACACTGGTCGACTCCCGCACGATCCATGCGAAGGAGGCGATCGAGATCCTCGAAGAAAACTTCGGTGACCGCGTGTTCGCCTCGCGCATCCGCAAGACCGTCCGTTTCGCCGAGGCGCCCGTCAAGGGGATGTCGGTGCTGAAGTACGAGCCCGACGGCGTCGCGGCCCAGTCCTACCGGCAACTCGCCCAGGAGGTTCTCACCCATGGCCAACCCTAGGCGTGCCTCCATGCGCGAAGGGCCACTCGCGGCCCTCTTCCGCAAGACCGAAGAGGCCGAGGACCCGCAGGCCGGCGCGACGCCGGCCGCCGAGCGTCCGGCCCCGAAGCCGCGCGAGCAGCCGCCCGCTCCCGCCCACCCGCGCGACACCGGCCTGCCGCATCCCGCGCTGAGCGCGAGCCCCTCGGCCCCGCCGGAGGAACACCACGTTCCCTCCCCGCAGGAGCGCCTGCGCCATGCCTTCTCCTCGGAGATCCCGGACAACCTGATGGATCGTCCGGCGCGTACCTCAGCCCCCGAACACCGCCGCGAGCCGGCCTACTCGCCGCCGGCCGGCGTCGCGCCCGGCGGGCCGATCATCCGCGTCGTCGGCGTAGGCGGAGGTGGCGTCAACGCCGTCAACCGCATGGTCGAGGCGGAGGTCGAGGGAATCGAGTTCATCGCCGTCAACACCGACGTGCAGTCGCTGCAGCAGTCGACCGCCGACATCACCCTGCACATCGGCGCCGAGCTGACCCGCGGGCTCGGTTCGGGATCGGACGCCAACATCGGCCGCCAGGCGGCGATGGAGGACTACGACCGCATGAAGGCCCTCTTGAAGGGCTCCGACATGATCTTCATCGCGGCCGGCTCCGGCGGCGGCACGGGCACCGGCGCCGCCCCCGTTGTAGCCCGCATCGCCCGCGAGGTCGGCGCGCTTACCGTCGGCATCGTCACCAAGCCGTTCGGCTTCGAGGGCAGCCGTCGCAGCGAACAGGGCGACCACGGGGTCCAGGCCCTGGGCCAGGAGGTCGACACGCTGATCGTCGTCCCCAACGACAGGCTGCTGGCGGTGCTCGACAAGCAGACCTCGATGGTCGAGGCCTTCCGCGTCGCCGACGACGTGCTGCGCCAAGGCGTCCAGGGCGTCTCCGATCTCGTCACCCTGCCCGGGCTGATCAACCTCGACTTCGCCGACGTCCGCACGATCATGAGCGAGGCGGGAAGCGCCCTGCTGGGGATCGGCATGGGAGTCGGCGAGAACCGCGCGACCGAGGCTGCGATGCAGGCGGTGTCCTCACCGCTCCTGGAAACCTCGATGGAGGGAGCCCGCTCGATCCTGCTGTCGATCACCGGCGGCACGAACCTCTCGCTCTGGGAGGTCAACGAGGCCGCCAAGTCGGTCTCCGAGGCCGCCCACCCCGACGCCAACATCATCTTCGGCGCGATGGTCGACGAGAAGCTCGACGATCAGGTGTGGGTGACCGTCGTGGCCACCGGATACGGCGACGACGGCCGCCGCAAGAGCGCCAGCCGCTTCAGGGAGCCCGCCAGCGGTGAGGTTCGCGCGGCACGCAACGCACCGACGGCGCCGAGCCGCGGCCGTGGCTCGCTCGATGAACTAGAAGTTCCCGAGTTCATCCCGAACCTCTGATTTGCCGCAAATCGCCGTAGTTCCTGCTCACCGATAATCGCCTCGTGGATGCTGCGAGCCTGAGCGACGCCTGGGAGGCGAAAGCCGCGGAATGGGTGGCCTGGGCTCGCACGCCGGGGCATGACGAGTTCTTCGAGCGTCTCAACTGGCCGGCGTTCGTGCGTATCCTTCCCGACGCTCGCGGGGCGACGCTCGACCTGGGCTGCGGGGAGGGCCGCTCCGGTCGCGAGCTGGCGGGGCTCGGACACCGCGTTACGGGCATCGACTCCTCCGCTACCTTGGCGCGGCTCGCCGGCGAGGGCGGCGGCTACGAGCGGGTGGCATGTGAGTCGGCAACGCACATGCCGTTCGCCGACGGGGAGTTCGAGCTCGCCGTCGCGTTCATGTCGCTGATCACCGTCGACGATGTCGCCGCTGCGATTCACGAGACCGCGCGGGTGCTTGCTCCGGGCGGCTGCTTCTGCATCGCGATCCTCCATCCCTTGAACCGCCCCGAGGCAGCGATGCGCGACTACTTCCGTGAGCATCGCACCGCCGAGCCGGTCGAGCGCGACGGCGTGCGCATGGTCTTCGAGGACGCACACCGCCCGCTGAGCGACTACACGGGTGCGCTCGCCGATGCCGGTTTCGTGATCGAGCAGCTCGGCGAGCCCCGCCTCGTCGAGGACGGCGCGCCCGGCACCGCGCTCGAAAAGGCGTCGAGACAGCCCTACTTCCTTCACCTGCGCTGCCGCCTGTCAAGGTGAGCATCGCCGTCGCTGTGATATTCGCTCAGCGATGAGCGAGCCGCGAGGGGTCGTCGCAGCCGGGCATCCGCTGACCGCGGAGGCCGGCGCGCGGGTGCTGCGCGAAGGTGGCAACGCCGTCGACGCCGCGCTCGCGGCGATGCTCACCTCCTTCGCGGCAGAGGCGCTGCTCACCGGCCTCGGCGCCGGCGGCTACATGCTCGTCGCCGCCCCCGGGATCGAGCCCGTGCTGCTCGACTTCTTCGTGCAGGCCCCGACGCGTCGTGGCGACGGCAGCGAGGCGGAGCTGCTGGCCGTCGACGTGTCCTTCGGCGACGCGGCCCAGGTCTTCCACATCGGGCCCGCCTCCTGCGGCGCCTACGGTACGCCGGCCGGGCTCTGTGCCGCCGCCGAACGCTGGGGCACCGTCCCGCTCGCAGACCTCGTCCCGCCCGCCGTGCGCCTGGCACGCGAGGGCGTTGCGCTGAACGCGGCGCAGGCCTACGTCGCGGAGATCCTCGCCGACCTGCTCGTCTCGACCCCCGAGTGCGCAGCGCTATGGGCGCCCCACGGGACCGTCCTGAAGGAGGGGGAGACGGTGCGCAACCCCGAGCTCGGCGACGCTCTCGAGCTGCTCGCCGCCCGCGGCCCTGAGCCCTTCTACCGCGGTGAGGTGGCAGCAGCCGTCTGCAACTGGCTGGCCGAGCGCGGCGGCTCGCTCTCACCGCCCGACCTCGCCGGCTATGAGGCGCTCCCCCGAGATCCCGTCCGGATCGCCTACCGCGACCGGGAGCTCCTCACCAACCCGCCGCCGTCGGCCGGCGGCATCCTGCTCGCCTACTCACTCGGGCTCCTCGACCGCGAGCCGGCCCCGCCGTCACTGCCCGTCATCGTCGAGGCGATGGCCGCGGCCCAATCGGAGCGCACCGCCGAGTTTCTCGAGGGCCTCTCCGCCGACGCGTTCCTGCGGGGCTTCCTGTCGAGTCGCCTGGGTTCGACGACCCACATCTCCGTGATCGACGCTGCAGGGATGGCGTGCAGCACCACCTGCACCAACGGCGAGGGCTCCGGCGTCGTCGTGCCCGGCACCGGCATTCACCTCAACAACGTGATGGGCGAGCAGGATCTCAATCCGCTCGGCTTCCACCTCCATCCGGCCGGCCGGCGGATGCCGAGCATGATGGCTCCGTCGATCGTGCTGCACGAGGGCGAGGTCGAGCTGGTGCTCGGCAGCGCCGGCTCCAATCGCATCCGCTCGGCTCTGCTGCAGACGATCATCGGCGTGGTCGACCACGGCCTCGACGTGGCCGAGGCGGTGAACGCCCCGCGGGTCCACTACGAGGACGGCACGGTCTTCGCCGAGCCCCCGATCGACCTCGCCCCCTTCCAGGCCCAGCTGCGGACTGTCACTTTCTCGGCCGTGAACCTCTTCTTCGGCGGCGTCCAAGCCGCGCTGCGGCGCGACGGCGTCCTCAGCGGCGCCGGGGACCCCCGCCGTGGAGGCGCCGCGGTGGTGGCATGAGCGGGCGCCTCGGCCAAGCGGTGCCGGCATGAACGGCCGGCAGCTCTGCCGAGCGGCGATCGCGATTACCGTGGCCGGCCTCGCCGCGAGTGGCTGCGGCGGGATCAAGGCGCCCGACCTGTTCATCCTCACCCGCACCGGCGCCGGTCCCCACGCGCGCCTGACGCTGCTCATCAACGAAGAAGGCGTCGTGCACTGCAACGGCACGATCGTCGGCAAGCTGAGCGACCCGCAGATCGTGAAGGCCCGCGCGATCACCGAAGACCTCGAAAAGCCCGCCTCCGAGCACCTGAGCCTCCCCCCGGCGCCGAACTCCGTGCTCAGCTATCACCTGCGCGACGCCAAGGGCACGGTCACCTTCGCCGACAACTCGCCCGGTCAGCCCGCGGTGCTGCGCCAGCTCACACTGCTCGTGCTGCAGACCGCCCAGCAGGTCTGCCACCTGCCCGAGTGAGGTCCTAACCCAGGTCTGCCACCTGCCCGAGTGAGGTCCTAACCGAACCGCACCTTGCCGTTCGACTGGGCCCTCACCTGCGCGCGCTCGAGCAGCTCCAAGCGCTCGATCGCCGTACCGAGCAGCGTCGTGAGCAGCCGCAGCCGGGCGTTCTCCGAGCGCAACTCGAGCAGCTCCTGCTTGGCAGCCGGCTCGAACTCCACCGTGCCGGCCATCCGGTAGGAGTCCATCGCCTCCAACTCCGCGGCGCTCAGCTCTTTGTCGGTCGCCTGCATCACCAGATCGGCGTAGAGCTCTCGCGCCGACTCGGCGGCCTGCTCGTCGAGCTCCTCGGCCTCGTCCTCGGCGAACACGACTTCCCCGGCGGGATAGGGCAGATCGTCCTGGCGCTCGAGCAGTACGAACGGCCGCGTGCCGCGCGTGAGGATGTTCAGCCGCCCGTCCTCCATGCGCTCGAGCACCTGCTCGATCGTGCAGGCGCAGCCTGTGTGCTTGAGCTCCTCATCGGAGAGCCACAGGATGCCGAACTCCTGCTCCCCGGCAAGGCAGTGCTCGATCATCTTGCGGTAGCGATCCTCGAAGATATGAAGCGGCACGCTCTCCGTGGGCAGCGCGACAAGCCCCAAGGGGAACAACGGAAAGTCTCTGACGGGGCCCGCCATGGGCCTGAGTCTAGGACCGAGCTGAGTCCTCGGGCCCGATCCCCTCGCCCCGCTGCGGGCTCAGCCCCGCTTGCGCGCGGTGATCATCAGGTTGTAGAAGATCCCGGCCGGGAGACGGCCCTCGAGCAGCCGGCGGTCGAGCGCCTGCAGAACGAGATAGCCGCGGTAGGCGTACTGCCGCCACATCCACGGGACCCGCTGGGGGTCGGCTGTCGCCTCGAGCGTGCGGTTGGTCCAGCCGAACCAGTTCGCGAGCAGCTCCTCGCCGCTGACGCGGACCTCGCGCAGATGAGCGGCGCGCGCGACGGCACCCAGCTCGGCGGGGGCGAAGGCATGGACGTCGACCACGCGCTCGAGCTCCTCGTCGGGGTCGTCGCCCTCGCGGCCCGCAGCCCGTCCGGCGCCCACCGCCAGCCGCCACGCCGGGGCCAGCGCGCCCGCCACCCGCTTCGGCACCGCGGCGAGCCGGTCGCCGTACCGGGACGGCTCGCCGGCGAACATGATCGTGCCGCCCGGCGCGAGCACGCGCTCGAATTCCCGGAAGGCCCGGGGCAGATCGGGGATGTGGTGCAGGACGGCGTGGCCAAGCACGAGGTCGAAGCTGTCGTCCTCGAACGGCAGCCGCTCGGCGTCCGCCACGTCGGTGGCGAGTTCGAGCCCCAGCGCCTCGGCGTTCGAGCGAAGAGTGCCGAGCATCCCCGCGGAGATGTCGGTGCACGTCGCCTCGCCGATCAGCCCGGCGCTCATCAGGTTCAACGTGAAATAGCCGGTCCCCGAGCCGATCTCCAGCGACCGCCGCCAGCGGGACGGCTCGCGGCCCAGGGCCTTGCGCACCTTGGTCACTACCTGGGCGCGTCCGATCTCCCCGAAGTCGATGCCCCACTTCGCGTCGTAGTGGCCCGCCGCGACGTCGTGGTAACGGGTGTTGGCATCCCGAATCTGCTCGGCGCTGAGGGTGGGCGACACGGTGGCGCACCATATACTCGCGCGCCTCGGCCCGCCCTCGGACACGGGCTGACACCGCGAGGACCCGCATCTCTTGAGCGCAAGCGACCCGACCTCCTACCTTCAGCGCGACCAGCCCGACGGCGTGCCGCCACTGTCCCTCACAGGCGAGCGAACCCTCCCGGACGTGCCGGCGGAGAACTACTGGTACCGGCGCCACCTGGTCGTCTACGAATGGATCGCGAAGCGCGTTCACGGCGCCCGCGTGATCGACATGGCCAGCGGCGAGGGCTACGGCTCCGACGTGCTGGCGAGCAGCGCGGCGTCGGTGATCGGCGTGGAGGCCAACCCCGAGGCCTTCGAGCACGCACGCCTGCGCTACCCCGCCGTCCACTTCGAGCGGGCGCTCGTCGAGGACTTCGCGGCCCCCGCAGAGGCCGTCGTGTTCCTGCAGACGATCGAGCACCTGCGCGATCCCGGCGGCGCACTGGATCACTTCGCCTCGCTGCTGGACGGCGAGGGCACAGTGTTCCTCTCGACCCCCAACGTCCTCACGCTCGCGCCGAAGGGAGCTGCACGCTCGGACAACCCATGGCACGTCCACGAGTACCGTCCGGAGGAGTTCGCGGAGCTCTGCCGGGCGCATTTCGCCCACGTCGAGATGCACGGGCTGTTCCACGCCCGCAAGCTCCGCGCCCATGAGCTCGCCCTGCGGGCGGGATGGGACCGGGTGCACCCCGCGATCGGTCTCACGAAGCCGTTCTACGACTGGTTCACCCCCGCCATCGACGCCCGCGACTTCGCCCTGCGCGGCGCCGCCGACGCCGATCTCGACCGCTCGCTCGACCTGCTCGCCGTGTGCCGGCCGTGAGCTCCCGGCGCGAGGGCGCCCTGGCGATCGTCCTGCACACCCACATGCCCTACGTCGAGGGCTTCGGGACCTGGCCCTTCGGCGAGGAGTGGCTGTGGGAGGCGCTTGCGGGCAGCTACCTGCCGCTGCTCGAGCTCCTCGACGAGGGCGCCCCCGTGACGCTCTCGCTGACCCCCGTGCTCTGCGACCAGCTCGAGGTGCCCGGCCTGGCCGAGCGCTTCTACCGCTTCGTCGATGAGGTCCGGCGCGACACCCATGCCGAGGACGCCGCCGGTTTGCGCGCCGGCGGCCACGAGCTCCTGGCCGCAGAGGTCGAACGCGCCTGGGGCGACTACCAGCAGGCCCGCGAGCATCTCGCTCACCGGGGCGGGGAGCTGCTCGCCTCGCTCGCGCCGCACGCCGCCTGGACCTCTGCCGCGACGCACGCTGTGCTGCCCCTGCTCGCCACCGAGGCGGGCATCCGCGAGCAGGTTCGCTCCGGCGTGCGCTCCCACCTACGGCGCTTCGGCGAAGACTGGCGCGGCGGCTTCTGGCTGCCCGAGTGCGCCCACGAGCCGGGGCTCGAGGTCGTGCTGCGCGAGGCCGGCGCGCGCGCGGTCTGCGTCGAGCTGACCGGCCGCCTCGGGCTCGGCGGCGCCGGGCACCTGCGGCCTCTCCTCGCCGATTCGGGGCTCGTGCTGGTGCCGGTGGACCGCGAGACGATGGCGCTCGTGTGGAGCGAGGACGGATACCCCGCGTCGGGCGCCTACCGCGACTATCACCATCACACCGTCCACCACCACAACCCCTGGGGCAACCACGGCGAGCCCTACGACCACGACGCCGCGAGGGCGCTGGCAGCCGAGCACGCCCGCGACTTCGTGGCCCGCACCCGCGAGCGCCTGCGAGGCGACGGTGCTGGGCTGCCCGGCGGCGGCCTGGTCGTCTGCGCGCTCGACACAGAGCTGCTCGGACACTGGTGGTACGAGGGCATCTCCTGGCTGCGCGCCGTCGTCGCCGAGTGCGAGGCCCAGGGCGTCGAGCTCCTGCGCCTCGACGACGCACTCGAGGGCTGCGAGCCCGCTCCGCCGCCGGACGGCCTCGAGTGGTCAGCGAGCAGCTGGGGCGCGGGCGGCGACCTGTCGACCTGGTCCGGACCGCCGGTCGCTGACCATGCCTTCTCGGCCCGCGCCGCCGAGCTCGAAGTGCTCGCCGCCGGCGAGGCGGCCGGGCCGGCGGCGATCCGTGAGCTGATGGCGTTGCAGGCCAGCGACTGGCCTTTCATGGTGACGCGCGGGCTGGCCGCCCCCTACGCGCTCGAGCGCATCGAGGGTCACGCCCGGGCGCTGCGTCAGGCGCTCGCCGAGGGCGCCGGCGCGAGCCGGCAGGGCCTTCGCAACCTCGCCGTCGACGCCGATCCCGGCGCCTTCCTCGAGCCGCTCTAACGGCTCACTGCCAGCGCATCGTCCGCGGCGCCTCGCGCATCCGCAGAACGCGTGCGGGCACGCCTGCCAGCACCGTGTTCTCCGCGAACGACCGGGTCACCACGGCGCTCGTGCCGACGATCGAGTTGTCGCCGATCCGCACGCCCCGGAGGATGCACGCGCCGTATCCGATCCACACGTTGTGACCGACCTCGACATCGCGCTTGTAGATCCCCTGCAGCCGGATCGGGCGCTCGACCTCGGCCGCGCCGTGGTCGAAGTCGATCAGCATCACGCGGTCCGCGAGGATGCACTCGCGGCCGATCGTCACCCGTTGGAAGGCCGACACCGTGCACTCCTGTCCGATCACCGTCTTCGCGCCGATCGACACCTCGCCCTCGTGCACGCGGATCTTGCAGCCGTGCCCGATCCATGCCCAGCGCCCGATCCGCAGCGTCGCGCCGCGCCCGATCTCGAGCTTCACGCCGGGGCAGATGAAGCACGGTCCGTCGATCTGGAGGCGGCGCCCGAAGCGCATCTTCAGCAATCCCAGGCGAAGCATCAGCATCGCGTAGCCGGGGCGCAGCATGCCGTTGGCGCGCATGAACCCGAAGAGTGCCACCGGGCCGCCGCGGCGCGGCCCCGGCGCACGGCGCACGCCACCGGCCGGCGGCTGGACACCGGTCGGCACAGGCGCATCTTTGAGCAGGCCCATCGCGGCGGATCGTAGCTGCGCGGCGGGTCGCCGAGCACCCCTGCGATGATGCCCGCTCGATGACCGAGCCGTCACTCGCAAGCCGTCTGCTCGCCGGCGACCGCCGCGCCCTGGCCCGCGCCATCAGCCTCGTCGAGGACGACCGCCCGGAGGGCTGGGAGCTGGTCCGCGAGATCTATCCGGAGACCGGTCGCGCCGAGGTGGTGGGCTTCACCGGCCCTCCCGGCGCCGGCAAGTCGACGCTGATCGGCGCCCTCACGAAGGTCCGCCGCGAAGCGGGTCGCAGCGTCGGCGTGCTGTCGATCGACCCCTCCTCGCCGTTCACGCAAGGGGCCCTGCTGGGAGATCGCATCCGCCTCACCGAGCACTTCCTCGACCAGGGCGTGTTCATCCGCTCGATGGCCAATCGCGGCGCGCTCGGCGGCCTCTCCGAGGCGGCGCTGCAGGCGGCCCTGCTGCTCGACGCCGCCGGCCGCCAGGACGTGTTCGTGGAGACCGTCGGCGTGGGCCAAGCGGAGATCGACATCATCGACCACGCCGACACGATCGTGCTGGTGCTGATGCCCGGCTCGGGCGACTCGATCCAAGCCCTGAAGGCGGGGATAATGGAGATCCCCGACGTGATCGTCATCAACAAGGCGGATCACCCGCTGACCGACACGATGGTGCGCGAGATCCGAGGGGTGCTGTCGCTGGCGAACCTCGACAGGACGCCGGAGGAGGTCAAGGGCAGCTGGCGCGTCCCGATCATTCGCACCGAGGCCAACCGGGGCCGGGGCATCGAGGAGCTCGTGAAGAGCCTCGACGAGCACCGCGCCCATATCGTCGCCGCCGGCACCCTCGCCGAGCGCCGCGCTCGCAACCTGCGCAACGAGGTGCTCGCGATCGCCACCTCGCGCCTGCGCAGGCGCCTGGAGGAGGACCTGGCCGACGATCCGATCTTCGCCGAGCTGCTCGCCCAGGTCGTCGACCGTCGCCTGGACCCGGCGAGCGCCGCGGCGACGCTGCTCGAAGGCGAGGCGGCTCGCGCGGCCTCGAGCGGCGAGCGCTGAGCATCCGTTAGGGTCGCGCGATGAGCTACCTCGACCTCGCCGACCGCAGCTGGCCGCTGCTGCGCCGCCTGATGGGCGGTCACGCCGCCATCTACCGGGCGACCGGTGGCGTGATCGGACACCGCGTCCCCGGCATGCCGCCGACTTTGCTCCTGGATCACACCGGCGCCCGCAGCGGCAAGCGCAGGACGAGCCCGCTGGTCTACGGACGCGACGGTGAGAACGTGATCCTCGTCGCCTCCAAGGGCGGCTATCCGAAGAACCCCGCCTGGTTTCACAACCTCATGGCCAACCCCGACACGACCATCCAGATCGGCCCGCGGCACCAAGCCGTACACGCCCGCACCGCGACGGCCGCAGAGCGCGAGCACCTCTGGCCGCTGATGGTCTCCGTCTACGCCGGCTACGACGACTACCAGAAGCGCACCGACCGCGAGATCCCCCTGGTCGTGCTCGAGCCGCGATGAGCAGCGCGGGGTGGCGGTGCGCCCAACCCGGCACTCATGCCGAGCGCGCGGGGCGCCCTCCTCTTTTTCTTCTTCTTCTTCTTCCTCCTCCTCCCGTGCGCTAGGCGCCGAGCGCGCGAGCGATGACCATCTGCTGCACCTCGTCGGTGCCCTCGCCGATCGTGAGGATCTTCGCGTCGCGGTAGAAGCGGCAGACGGGGTACTCCTCGATGTAGCCGTAGCCGCCGTGGATCTGCACCGCCTCCTCCGCGCAGCGCACCGCCAGCCGGCCGGTCTTGAGCTTCGCCTGGGCGGCCGTCAGCGTGAAGTTGCGTCCCGCGTCCTTCTCCCGGGCGGCCTTGTAGACGAGTAGCCGCGCGGCCGAGATCTCCGTCGACATGTCGGCGAGCTTGCCCTGGATCGCCTGGAACTTGGAGATCGGCTTGCCGAACGCGATGCGCTGCTTGGCGTAGGCGAGCGCCTCGTCGAGGGCGCCCTGCGCGAGCCCCACGCCCATCGCCGCGACGCCGATGCGGCCGATGTCGAGGATGTGCAGGAACTGCTTGAAGCCCGCCCCCCTGGGACCGAGCAGGTTTGCCTCCGGGACCCTGCATTCGCTGAACGTCAAGGGCCTCGTATCCGAGGCGTTCCAGCCCATCTTCCTGTAGGGCTCACCCTGCTCGTAGCCCGGTGTCCCGTTCGCGACGATCAGGTTCGAGATCTCCTTCGGCCCCTCGCCGTTGGCGGTGACGGCCGTGATGCAGACCACCCCCGAGATGTCCGTGCCGGCGTTCGTGATGAACTGCTTGGCCCCGTCGATCACCCACTCCCCGTCCTCGAGCCTCGCGCGAGTGCGGGTGTTGCCGGCGTCCGAGCCGGCCTCGGGCTCGGTAAGCCCGAACGCTCCGAGCAGCTCTCCGGCGCAGAGCCGCGGCAGCCACTCGCGCTTCTGCTCCTCGCTCCCGAACAGGTAGATCGGCTGGGTCCCCAGTGAGGTGTGGGCGCACAGCGTGATCGCCACGGAGGAGTCGACCCGGGTCAGCTCCTCCACCGCCAGCGCATAGGCCAGGGTGTCGCCGCCGCCCCCGCCGTACTCCTCCGGGAACGGGATGCCCATCAGGTTCAGCTCGCCGAGCTTGCGGACGATCTCGTACGGGAAGGACTTGGTGCGGTCGAGCTCCTCGGCCAGCGGTGCCACCTCCGAGCGCGCGAAGTCGCGGACCGTGCGGCGGATCAGCTCGTGATCGGGGGACAGGTCGAAGTCCATCGCGACCGGCATTCTCACACGTCGCCCTGATCTAGCATGGCCGGCGAGTGGCCCGCACGCGCCTGATCCTCGACTTCCTCAGGCGCGGCCAGCCTCATCGCTACGGACCGCACGGCTCCCAGCGGGCCGACCTCTACCTGCCGGCCGGCGACGGCCCTCACCCCGTGATGGTCACGATTCACGGCGGTTCCTGGCGGTCCCGTTACGGCAAGGTCGTGATGAGGGGACTCGCCGGCGATCTCGTGCGGCGCGGTTGGGCAGTGTGGAACATCGAGTACCGCC
>DASWFM010000011.1:0-2601 GCA_036394235.1 Solirubrobacteraceae bacterium
AGTCCCCCCACGGCGCTCACCTTCCCGCCGCCGGCACGGTACCGGCGTGGATCGCCACGATCCCGCCGGCGAGGAGCCGGTATTCGACCGCCTCGAGGCCCACCCGCACGAGCTCCTGCGCGAGCACGGCCGGGGCCGGGAAGCGCCTTACCGAGCTCGGCAGGTAGGTGTAGGCGTCGGCGATCCCGGCACCGGTGGACGAGCTGCGCAGCCTCGAGGCCAGGCCCTCCGCGCCCCCCGCGGCTGCGCCCAGGGCCGGGACGATGCGATCGAACCACAGCCGGTAGAAGTGCGACAGCGGCGCCCGCGTGGGCGTCGTGATCTCCAGCACCACGACCCTCCCGCCGGGCCGCACCACGCGGGCCATCTCGGCGAGGCCGCGGCCGAGGTCCTCGAAGTTGCGTGCACCGAAGCCGACCGTGGCGGCGTCGAAGCTGCCGTCCTCATGCGGCAGGGCCATCGCGTCTCCCCACTCGAAGCGAAGGCCCTCGACGGCGCGGCGCGCGCTCTTGCTGCGGGCCCGCTCGAGCATCCCCTCGGAGAAGTCGCTGCCGAGCACCTCGCCGCCGGGCGCCACCCGCGAGGCGAGCTCGATCGCGAGGTCGCCGGTGCCGGTCGCGACGTCCAGCGCGCGGCTGCCCGGGGCGAGAAGCGCGAGGTCGGCCGCGCGGGCCCGCCAGCGGTGGTGCAGGCCCGCCGTCATCGCCGTGTTCATCGGGTCGTAGATCGCCGCGATGCGATCGAACATCGCCCGGACCTGCCCCGCCTCCAGCTTCCCGGCTCCGGCTCCCTGGCTCCTCGCCATGGGGCGCCTACTTGGACTGATTTAGGAAGGTGACGATGTCGTTGAACTTCTTCGGGGGCAGGTTCTTGAACGACGGCATCGGCGCCGTCGGGTTGACCAGCGTGCGCGCGATCGCCTGACGCGGCAGCCGATCGCCGATCTTCGTCAGGTTCGGCCCCGGCCCGGCGTTGCCGTTCTCCCCGATCTTGTGACACGCCAGGCAGCCGCTCTGCGCCACCGCCCTCTTGCCCGCTTCGTATTCGCCCAGCAGCGACCCTCCGGCGTGCACGATCCGGGCCGGCGTGCCCTCTTCGATCACCGTCGGGGAACCCGCGTTGGCGCCCTGGTAGGTGAGGAAGGCGATCGCCCCGATCACCGCGATGCCGGTCAGTGTCGCGATCGGGCGGCGCTCGGGGCGGCGCTCGGGCCCGCGGTCGTAGAAGGGCAGCAGGAACAGCAGGATCATCGCGAGCGTCGGCACACCGATCGTCGCCAGCGGCACGAGGCTCGGCGGCTTGATCACGCGCAGAACCTCGAACAGGAAGAAGAAGTACCACTCCGGCCGCGGCACGTAGGTCGTCGTCGTCGGATTCGCCTTCGAGCCCAGCTCGGCACCCAGCACCAGCGACAGCGTGATGATCACCGCCATCACCACGCACGCCATCGCGGCGTCCTTCGCGACTGCGTACGGGAAGAAGGGCTTGCCCTTGGCCTTCAGGATCGAGTATTCGCGGAGGTACTCCGCCTTCTGCTGCTTGTTCACCGGCCTAGACCTCTGCCTCGCGCAGCTCCTCGGCCGACTCGGCTTTCTGCCACGGCGGCGCCGTCGTCCCGAGCTTCGTGACGAGGTACAGGTGGGCGCCGATCAGCGCCACGATCGCGCCGGGCACCAGCAGCATGTGAATCGCATAGAAGCGCGAGAGCGTCGTAGCGCCGAATTCCGAGCCTCCGCGCAGGAAGTCGGACAGGTAGGGACCGATCAGCGGCCCGGTGCCGTTGATGTTGACACCGACGATCGTCGCCCAGTAGGCGCGCTGGTCGAATGGGAGCAGGTAGCCCGTGAACGACATGACCAGCGTGAGGATCAGCAGTACGACGCCGATCACCCAGTTGAGCTCGCGGGGGTACTTGTAGGCGCCGAAGAAGAACGTCCTGCCCATGTGCACGAACACGAGGATCACCATCACGCTCGAACCCCACTTGTGCATGCCGCGAACGAACTGCCCGAGGAATACGTCGTTTGTGACGTAGCGGATCGATTCGTAGGCGCCGCCGGCGGGATCGGGGCGGTAGTACATCGCCAGGAACACGCCGGTCACGGCCTGCGAGAGGAACGCGAACAGCGTCGCCGAGCCGAGCGTGTAGAACCAGTTCGTCCCCTTCGGGACCTTGCGGAACAGCAGCCAGCGGGTCGCGCCGCTCAGCGATGTGCGCTCGTCGACCCAGTCGACGACCGTGATGCCCGCCTCGGCGGCCCCCTGCAAGGGCGTTTTCCTGCCGTTCGCGTCGCCCGGCCGCGGCGGCGGCTCGCGCAGCGAGCGCGGTACGGGGGGAGCGGGAAGCTTCGGGGCTTTCGGCATCGAGGCGGCCGCCCCTTACAGTTTCTGCGCGCCCGGACGGGACGGATAGAGGTACTGGCCGATGCCGTCGAGCGGCTCGCCGGGATCGCGGGGGGAGAAGCGGCGCAGCTCGCTGTTGACGCTGAAGCGCGGCCCGAGTTCCACCGTCTGACCGTTGACGCGGGTGTAGAAGCGGTCCAGCGGACGGACCGGGGGCCCGCCGACCCGACGTCCGAGCAGGTCGTACACGCCGCCGTG
>DASWFM010000012.1:0-7117 GCA_036394235.1 Solirubrobacteraceae bacterium
CGACGCCGAACAGCGCCGCGAGCAGGACGATCACGAGCGCCCCGCCGACGCCGCTGCGAATGCTGACGCCGAAGGCGAGCCCGACGAGCAGCACGAGCGATGAGGCGCCGATGCCGCGAACGAGGTCGGCCGTCAGGCGCCCGAAGATGATCGAGGAGCGCCGCACCGGCGCGACGAGCAGCTTGTCGAAGTAGCCCAGGTCGATCTCCGTCACGAAGGCGAGCCCCGTCGTGGCAGTGGCGACGGCGAACATCAGCGAGACCGGCAGCTGAAAAGCCGCATAGCCCTCGCCCTTCAAGAACGGCGTGCTGCTCGGGAAGGTCTTCGAGACCTGGCCGATGTTCACGACGAGGAAGAACAGCGGGATGAACAGGGTCGGGATCGTCGCCTCGGGGTAACGGGCAATCTCGCGTACCGCGCGGCGGCCGAGCAGCAGCACCTCGGTCATCGCTGTCCCTCCTCTTGTTCTTGTTCTTCGGGGTCGTCCTGCTCGGCTCCCTCCAGGCGCCGGCCGGTGGCCTTCAGGAACGCGTCGTCGAGCGACGGCCGTGCGACGCTGATCGGGCCAACGGTGATGGACTCGCCGTCCAGGCGCCGTACGATCTCGGCGATCGCGGCGGCGCCGTTGTCGATGTAGAGGGCGAGACCGTCCCGCTCCGGGACGATCGAGGCGAGGCCCAGCAGGCCCTGCAGCGCAGCTTCGGTGGAGGCCTGGTCGGCGCCCCCCAGCGCGACCGTCACGACGTCGTGGCCCATCTCGGCCTTCAGCTCCTCCGGGGTTCCCTCGGCCACGATCGTGCCGCCGTCGATGATCGCCAGACGGTCGCAGAGCTGGTCCGCCTCCTCGAGGTACTGGGTGGTGAGGAAGATCGTCGCGCCGCCGGCGTTGATGCGACGGACCTCGTCCCAGATCGTCAAGCGCGAGGCGGGGTCGAGACCGGTGGTGGGCTCGTCGAGGAACAGCACCTCTGGCGAGTGCACGAGCGCGCTCGCGAGGTCGAGGCGCCGCTTCATGCCGCCCGAGTAGGTCTTCGTGCGCCGGTCCGCCGCCTCCGTCATCCCGACCAGCTCCAGCAGCTCCTCGGTCCGCTGCTTGCCGCGCTGGCCCGTGATGCCATAGAGGCCGCACTGCAGCAGCAGCAGCTCGCGGCCCGTCTGCACGGGGTCGAGGCCGATCTCCTGGAGCGCGACGCCGATCCTCCTGCGGACCTCCGCCTCATCCTTGACCACGTCGAGGCCGGCTACGGTCGCGTGCCCGGCGCTCGGCGGAAGGAGCGTGCAGAGCATCCTCACGGTCGTCGTCTTGCCGGCGCCATTCGGCCCGAGGAAGCCGAACACCTCGCCCGGAGCGACCGTCAGGTCGATGTCGCGGACGGCCTCGATGCCCCCCTTGAAGCTACGGCGCAGCCGCACCGCGCCGATCGCCGTCGCCTCACCGCCGCTGCCGTTCCTGTCCGACTCCCTGACCATCGCGTGCGGCACTTCATCACGCGTCTCGGTCGCGTCTCGGTGACTGTTCGTGAACACGCGCGGCAGGCTAAGCGGCTTTCAGGTCAGCTTCTGTCCTCGATCGCTCGATCGGCTCCGGGGAGCCGACGCCGAGCTCGTACTCGGCGTAGATCCCCGCGCCGCGCCGCGCCTGGAACCCGCTCTTTCGCAGCAGCCGCGCCGCGCCGCGGTTCTCGCTGAGCAGCGTCGCAGTCAGGCTGCTCAAGCCGGCTTGGCGCGCCCGATCCACGGCGATCGACAGCAGCGCCGAGCCCAGGCCGCGCCGCTGCCAGTCGTCGGCTACGGCGAGCGCCAGTTCTGCCGATCCCTCCGCCTCGGCGCTGCGCACGTATCGGACGACACCGACGATCGCCGTCTCCCGCTGCGTGAACGCGGCGTAGGCGACGTGGTGCTGCCCGTCGCTGTCGATCATCCGCGCCAGTAGCGTCTCGGGCATCGTCGCCGCGGATCCGAAGCGCAGAAAGCGCGAACGGGGGGAGAGCCGGGCGACGGCCTTCCGGTAGATCTCGCGGTCGCCGCGGCGAAGCGACCGAACCCGCACCCGGCCGCCGTCGGCGAGCACGAGGTGGTGCAATCCACGCACTGGATGCCCCTTTCTGGTCGGTCTCTCGATGGCTCCCGCAAGCTCGCAGGCGACGCTTCGCGGAGCGTTTGCGCCCGCTTAGCCGACTCCGGGCGCGGGGGTGAGCGTCTCCGTCCAGAACGCCGCAACCGCCCCGGCCGTGAGGCGCTAGGGTGGATCAATCGGCTCGCGCCGCAGATAACCGACGTACGGCGGCGATCCGGGGGGCCTCGTTGCAGCTCGAGCCTGATGTAGACGTCCAGCCGCAGGGCGAGATCGCCGTGAGGCTGTTGGGCGGCTTCTCGGCTTCGCGCGGCGAGCAGGAGGTGCAGGGCTCGGTCTGGCGCCTGCGCAAGGGTCGCGAGCTGGTCAAGCTGCTGGCGCTCGCACCCCACCACCAACTCCATCGCGCGCAGTTGATGGACGCCCTCTGGCCCGAGCTCGACGCCGCCGCGGCCGCCAACAACCTCAACCAGGTCGTCCATGTCGCCCGCCGCGCGCTCGGCAGCGAGGCGATTTTGCTCAGCGACGAGCTGCTCCGGCTCCTTGCAACGGTCGACGTCGACGATTTCGAGCGGGCCGCACAGCACGCGCGACACGCAGGCGCCGCGAGCGCTTACAGATCCGCGATCGCGCTCTACACGGGCGAGCTGCTCCCGGAAAACCGCTACGACGACTGGGCCGCGCTGCGGCGCGAGGAGCTCGAGCAGTTGCGCCTCGAGCTGGCGGAGGAGCTCGCGGCGAGCGAGGACGGCCGGGTGTCGGCGCTGCCTCTGCAGGCGAGCTCCTTCATCGGCCGAGGCCACGAGCTGCGCGAGCTGCTGTCGCTCGCCGGTCGCACCCGCCTGCTGACGCTCGCCGGCGCGGGCGGCTCGGGCAAGACGCGGCTCGCGCTCGAGCTCGCACGGGAGGCGGAGCGCGGCTTCTCACACGGCGTCGCCCTCGTGGAGCTCGCGAGCGTGGGGGAGGGGCGTCTCGTCGCTCCCGCTTTGGCCGACGCGCTCGACGTCGGCGCGCCGCCCGGTCGCTCGACCCTCGAGGCGCTCGTCGATTTCCTTACGCCGCGCAACACGCTGCTCGTGCTCGACAACTGCGAGCACGTGCTGATGGCGGCCGCACAGCTGATCGACGCGCTGCTGGGCGCGGCGCCGAAGCTGACGATCGTGGCGACGAGCCGAGAGCCGCTGCGGGTGGCGGGCGAGGTCGTCTTCCGTGTGCCCTCGATGGCGATCCCCGATCCCGACGGTCAGCTCGGCCCCGACGAACTGCTGCGCTTCGAGTCGGTGCAGCTGCTCTCCGAGCGCGCCACCGCGGCGGCACCCGGATTCACCGTGGACGCCGAGAACGTCGCCGACATCGCCCGAATCTGCTTTCGCCTCGACGGCCTGCCGCTTGCCCTCGAGCTCGCCGCGGCACGGATCGGCGCGCTTGGCACCGCATCGCTGGCGGCGCGACTCGACGACAGCTTCCAGTTGCTGCGATCCGGCAACCGGTCCGGACCGACACGCCAGCAGACGCTTGCGGCGATGCTCGAGTGGAGCCACGACCTGCTCGACGAGGACGAGAAGCTGCTGCTACGGCGCGTCGCCGTCTTCGCCGGCGGCTTCGACCTGGCGGCAGCCGAGCAGGTCTGCGCCGGCGAGCGGCTCGCGCCAGAGGCGGTCGCCGACGTGCTCGCAAGGCTCGTCGAGAAATCGCTGATCTCCGCTGAGCGGGCCGGTCGCTCGTTGCGCTATCACCCGCTGGAGACCGTTCGGATGTATGCCGTCGAACGGCTGAGGGACGCCGGCGAACGGGACGTGCTCGAGGAGCGCCATGCCCGCTGGGCACTCGCCGAGGTCGAGCGGCGTGCCGGCTCGCCGGATCTCGACCGTGAGGCGGCCAACCTGCGCGTCGCGCACGCCGTGCTGCTGGGGCTCGACCGGCAGCAGGCGCTGCTCTACTGCGTCTCCTTGCTGCCGTTCTGGATGCGCCGCATCGACCTCCGAGAGGGCCATCGGCGTCTCGAAGAGGCGCTCGCGGCGACGCCGGAGCGGACGCCGACGCGCGCGGCGGCGCTGCTCGCAGCCTCCGCGATGGATTTTCGCTCCGGCGACCTCGCGTGTGCCGCCCGCCACGCCCGCGAGGGCTACGAGATCGCCGCCGAGCTGGACGATCCGCGCACGCAGTGGCAGGCGCTGCAGCGCCTCGGCGAGGTCGCGATCGGCTACGACCACGGCGGCGAGGCACTGGCGCTGCTCGGCTCCGCGCGGGCACTCGCGGCGCGCGAGGGTTTCCCGGTGTGGGAGGCGGTGTCGACCTACTCGCTCGGCGTCGCCCGCTGGCAGCTCGGCGACCTGCCCGGGGCCGAGTCGGCGCTGATCGAGAGCGTCGAGGCGTTTCGCGCCGTCGCCGGCAGCCCTGAACACGCCCTCGCGCCGCTGAACATCGCCGAGCTGCAATCGAGCGATCCGGCCGGGCCGCCGGGCCTGCGTCTGGTCTTCGAGGAGACGCTGCATCCATTCGTGGAGGTCTCCTGCGACACCGCGGTCGGCTACGTCCTCACCAATCAAGCGACGATCGCGCGCGTGCGCGGGGAGCTCGATCGCGCGCGGCAGCTCCTGCAGGAGGCCGGAACGCGCTTCGCGGCGGAAGGGGATCAGCGGGGGACCGCCGACGTGCTCGTTCGCTTCGGTTATCTCGAGCTCGCCTGCGGCACGGCCGACCGCGCTCGCGAGCATCTCCGAGAGGCGCTGCGGCTCCGTCGCGCGATGCACGACCGCCGCGGCGTCGGGATGGCTCTGCTCGCCGCGGCCATCGTCGAGACAGGCGACGGCGCCTTCGAGCAGGCCGAGGAGCCGCTCGCGGAGGCCCGTGAGCTCTTCCGCCAGGCGGGTGACCGCTGGGGGCTGGTCAGCTCGCTTTGGCGCACCGCGGACCTGGCGCTGGCGCGGGGGCGTCTCGACGAGGCCGAGGCGGCGCTGCGCGAGGCGCGCATCGCCGTCGAGCGCACCGAGCGCCAGAAATGGATAGGCGTGACGGTTGCCACGCTCGCTGAGGTCGCCGCGCTGCGCCGCGACGAGTCCGGGGCGAGGGACCTGCTCGCGGAGGCCGAGCGGCACTTCGCGAGCGGGGGATTCGAGCAGGAGGTCGAGGCGGTGCGAGCACGAGTGCGAAGCCTTGCGAAGGGCGCGCAAAGCCCGCGCAAAGCGCCGCCTCGTAGGACTGTGCGCAAGGCAACCAGCAAACGGAGGCAGTCATGAGCTCAACAATCACCCCGGTGCTCGGGGACGCGACCGTACAGGAGCTGCGCGAAGCGATCCACGGCACCGTCCTGCGCCCAGGCGACAACGGCTACGACGACGCGTGCCGAATCTGGAACGGCGAGTTCGACGGGCGGCGTCCCGCCGTGATCGTCACAGCGAGCGGCGCCGCTGACGTCATCACCGCGGTCGGCTTCTCGCGCAGCAACGACCTGCCGATCGCTGTCCGCGGCGGCGGCCACAGCATCGCCGGCTTCTCGAACTGCGACGACGGCGTCATGCTCGACCTGTCGGCGATGAACTCGGTGCGGATCGACCCCTCCAGTCGCCGCGCCTACGTCGGGCCGGGGGCGGTCTGGGCCGACGTCGACCACGAGTCCCAGGCGCACGGCCTGGCGACCACAGGCGGCCTCGTCTCGACCACGGGTGTGGCGGGCTTCACGCTCGGCGGAGGGATCGGCTGGCTCATGCGCGAGCACGGCCTCGCCTGCGACAACCTGATCGGCGCGGACCTCGTCACCGCCGACGGCGCACTCGTCCACGCCGACGAGGGCGAGAACGCCGATCTGCTCTGGGGGTTGCGCGGCGGCGGCGGCAACTTCGGGATCGTCACGCAGTTCGAGCTGGCGCTGCACTCTGTCGGTCCGATCGTCTACGCGGGCCTGATCTTCTTCTCGGCCGACCACGATGTGGCGCTCGCGAAGGCCTTTCGCGAATGGGCGGCAGACGCGCCCGAGGAGATCACCGCGGCGCTGAACCTGACGACCGCGCCGCCGCTGCCGGTCGTCCCCGAGGAGTGGCACGGCAAGAAGGTGATCGCGCTGATCGCGGTCTCGGCCGGTCCGGTCGAGGAGGCCGAGCGCCACTTCAGCTCGCTGCGCGAGATCGCCGAGCCGGTCGCCGACCTGCTCGGCCCGATGCCGTACAACGCGATGCAGATGCTGATCGACCCGCTCTGGCCGAAAGGGATCCACGCCTACTTCAAGGCGACCGACCTGGCTCGCCTCGACGACGAGCTGATCGAGCGGCTTGCTGCGCTGCACTCCTCCGCGCCGGGGCCGCAATGCGAGATCCACGTCCACCAGATGGGCGGAGCGGTCGCGCGCATCGGCGAGGGCGACACCGCCTTCCCGGAGCGCTCGATGCCGTATGTCCTGAACGCCGTGTCCGGCTGGCACGACTCCTCGGAAGGCGAGTCCCACATCAGCTGGGCCCGCGACGTGATCGCAGCGGCGCAGGACGCCTCGACGGGGCGCGCCTACGTCAACTTCCTCGGAGACGCCGACGCGGCCCGATCCTCCTACGGGGCCGAGAAGTACGAGCGTCTGGTCGAGCTCAAGCGGGATTACGACCCGACGAACGTCTTCCGCCTCAACCAGAACATCGACCCGGCGGGGGCGGCCTAAGATCGGCTCGTGACCAAGACCCTCTACGAATGGGCCGGCGAAGGGGAGGCGTTCGAGCGTCTGATCGACGCCTTCTACGACAGGGTCGAAGCGGATCAGCTGCTCTCGCCGCTGTTCGGAGGCAGCGTCGGCGAGGAACACCGCGACCACGTCGTCGCATGGTGGTCTGAGGTGTTCGGCGGCCCAGCCCGTTACACCGAGGAGCTGGGCGGCTACGAGCGTATGGTTGCCAAGCACCGTGGTCTGGGCATCACCTCCGAGCAGCGCTTTCGCTTCGCCTCGCTGATGAGCCTCGCCGCCGACGATGCCGGGCTGCCCGACGACCCCGAGTTCCGCTCGGCGCTCGTCGCCTACCTCGAGTGGGGAACGCGCCTCGCGCTACATAACTCAGAGCCCGG
>DASWFM010000013.1:0-2089 GCA_036394235.1 Solirubrobacteraceae bacterium
GTTCTCCACGGGCGCCTGCGTCTGCTCGTCGGGCTTGGCCTGGGCCGTGACCTGCGCTGAGGCGATCTTCGTCGCCGTCTTGCGCAGGATCGTGCCGAGGTTGCGCTCGAGGTTACGGACGCCTGCCTCGCGGGTGTACTCCGTGATGACTGTCTTCAGAACCTCGTCGGAGACCTCGACCTCGTCCTCGCGCAGGCCGTTGCGGTCGCGCTGGCGCGGCCACAGGTAGCCCTTCGCGATGGCGAGCTTCTCGTCGGTCGTGTAGCCGTCGAAGCTGATCACCTCCATACGGTCCAGCAACGGGCCGGGGATCGTGTCGGCGACGTTGGCCGTGGCCAGGAACATCACCTGGCTGAGGTCCAACTCGACGTCGAGGTAGTGGTCGCGGAATGAGTGGTTCTGTGCAGGGTCGAGCACCTCGAGCAGAGCCGCCGAGGGGTCGCCCCGCCAGTCCGCGCCGACCTTGTCGACCTCGTCCAGCAGGATCACGGGGTTCATCGTTCCGGCGTCTCGCAGGGCACGGACGAGCCGTCCCGGCAGTGCGCCGATGTAGGTGCGGCGGTGACCACGGATCTCGGCCTCGTCGCGAACGCCACCAAGGGACATGCGGACGAACTCACGCCCGGTGGCCTTGGCGATCGACTCGCCGATCGAGGTCTTGCCGGTGCCCGGAGGCCCGATCAGGGTCAGGATCGCGCCCGACTTGGGGTCGGCCTCGATACCGCGCTCCTCGCGCAGCTTGCGCACGGCGAGGTACTCGGTGACCCGGTCCTTGACGTCTTCCAGGCCCGCATGGTCGGCATCCAGCACTGCACGCGCCGCGACGGGGTCCAGGCGCTCATCCGAGCGCTTGCCCCACGGCACGGCGATCAGCCAATCCAGGTAGGTGCGAATCATGCTCGACTCGCCTGTCTGCTCGCCCATCCGCTCGAGCCGCGAGAGCTCCTTGTTGGCCTGCTCGCGAACCTCGTCGGGCATCGCCGACTCGTCGATCTTGGTCCGGTACTCCTCCGCGACGGAAGCGTCGTCCTCGTTCAGCTCCTTGCGGATCGAATCCATCTGCTTGCGCAGGAAGTACTCGCGCTGCTGCTTCTCAGCGCCCTCCTGCACGTCCTCGCGGATGCGCTTGCGGACCTGCAGCTCGGCGAGGCTCTCGCGCTGCAGCCTCACGGCCAGCTCGAGCCGGTCGGTCACGTCGGTCGTGCGCAGCAGCTCGACCTTCTGCTCGTAGGTCAGGTTGGGGGAGTAGCCGGCCGAGTCGGCCAGCGCTCCCGGCTCGGCGATCGCCCGCAGGAACGCGGAGATGCGACCGTCGTCGCCGCGCAGCTCGAGGATCTCCTCGACCGTGGCGCGGTACTCGCGCTCGAGCTCACGCGTACGGCCGTCGACGGGCACTTCGTCGGGACGCTCGTCGACCTGCACGCGCAGCTCGCCGTTCGGGCCCGTCTCGGCGGCGCCGATCAGCGCACGGTGCTCGCCCGTCAGGGCGACGGCGCGGCCGCCACCGGGCAGGCGGATCTGCTCTGAGACCTCTGCGATCGTGCCGACCTCGAGGAACTCGTTCTCATGACGCGGCACGAGCACCACGCGCTCGTCGTCGCCGACGTCGATCGTCAGCGTGATGCCCATGTTCGGGAACACCACTGTGTCATCCAGCGGGATCAGCCTGAGCCGCGGTGCACTCGAGTTGATCGGGTTGATTTTGTCTGGGGGAGAGGCAGGTGTCATAAGGGTTCTCGCTCCATATGAGCTTACGAAAGTTTAGTTAGTATAGCGCGATTGGTTGCGGATGCAAGTACCTTGGGGCGATGCCGAAAAGGCGCATTCCAGAGCCGTTTTGGGGCGTCGGACGGCGTTGGGAGGTCGTCGCTCTTGGGCTCGGAGCGCCGGGTCCGAGGGCCTGGGGCTGATCGCGGTCGGCGAGCCGGGGAGGGGGAGGGGAAGAAGGAAGAAACGGGTGGGCTTGATCGAGGCTGGCGGCGGGCGGAAGCAGGAGGAGGAAGAGCGGGCCGAAGGAGGAGAAGGAAGAGCGGGCCGAAGGAGGAGAAGGAGGAGGAGGAGAAGAAGGAAGAAGAAGAACGGTGGGCTG
>DASWFM010000014.1:0-8053 GCA_036394235.1 Solirubrobacteraceae bacterium
ATCTGGACCGTCACCGGTTCGATGTCGCTCGCCGTGCCCGTGAACGACGGATCGTCTTCGCCCGGTGCCGGCTGCGGCTGCTCGAGCGTTACGACCGGCGCCACGGTGTCGACCCTGAAGGACATCGGTGCACTGATGCCCCTCTGCAGCAGCGAGTTGGTCTGTTCGGCGGTGGCCGTGTAGAGCCCGTCTTCGAGCGGTTCGACGGGCCCCAACGACCACACGCCGCCCAGGCCGAACAGCGTCGTGCTCAGCGTCCGCAGCGGAGTCCCTTCCGCCGTTGTGCCGGAGTAGACGTGCAGCGTCACGACGCCGGCCAGTTCTTCGCCGGTGCCGCTGAAGATCGGCGCGGTTTCTTTGCTGACCGAGCCGCCAGCGGGGCTGGTGATCGTCACGCTCGGCGCGGCCGTCGCCGGCACCGGGCGCGTGGCCGCCAGCGCCGCTCCCACGAGCGCCGTCGCCACGAGTAGCCGGATCGCGATGCTTTTCGGGTCACCCCGGGCCACGCTCCACCCCCTTCTGCGGCCCTTTCAGAGCGTAGCGCCGAAACGCCCCGGCGGTCGCCCTGGTGGACGGGTTGCGGTCGCCCGCGCTGCGTCGAGCGAGGACGCTCAGGCCAGCGAGGACGCTCGGGCCAGCGAGGACGCTCGGGCCAAGCAGACCGGGCGCGCATGAGGCACGCCCGGCCTGTTGCACCCCCCGGCTAGTGCTTACGCGGGCACGGCGCCTTGTATTCGGCCGTGACCGTTTCTTCTTTCAGGCCGCCGAGGCCCGCGAAGGTCAGTTCGGCCTTGAGCGGCAGGAATTTCTTCGGGCACTTCGTCGGCATCGTGCCGTAGTAGGTGGTCTTGCGGCCCTTCTTGATCGCCGAGCCGGTCTTGACCTTGATGAACTTGACCGACGCGTCCTGGGCGCCCGGCACCGTTTCGACCAGCGGCACGACCGCTTCGAACTTCTTGCTGTAGAGGCCGCTCGAGCCCACGAAGTGACCCTTCGAGAGGATTTCCAGCAGCACCGGGGAGTGACCGAACGTGAAGAACGTCAGGCCGCCACCGGGCGCGTAGAACGATTCGATCGACGCGGTCTCGGGGACCACTTCCGAGCCGAACGCAACGAACCCCTGAACGGTCCCCTTCGGACCGGCTGCGGAGCCTTTCGGGCAGCCCTTGGGGCCCTTGCCGCTCGGTTCCAGAACGGCGGGGTTGCACGTCGGGAAGCCGCTCGGGTGGAGCTTCACGCCGGCGGGCAGGAACACGTTGACGTGGATCAGCGGTGGCGGGAACCCACCGTATTCTTTGCCTTCGATCTTGAATTCGGATTCGAACGCCGCGCCCTTGCCGAAGATGTTCCCCGTGTGGGCGAAGCCCGGGATCGGCACGGCCTTCGCTTTGAACGTCACGGTCGGCGTCGCCGACGCGACTCCCGGCAGCGCGAGCGCGAGTAGCGCCAGGCCGAGCACAGACAGGCTGGTGATTGCTCTGCGCATCGCAGTTCTCTCTCCTTCTCTCGGATAAAAGACAGCGGAATGCGCTCCGCTGCCGTCACATCCCCTAACACGCCCGGGCCCTCCCGGGTTTCGGCCGCGAGCCGCCGCGGTCAGAATTCGAAGCGCTCGGTGCAGAACGACGCCTCCAAGTCGGCGCTAGCGGCGTGGACAGGGCGCCTTGTATTCGACCGTCACGGTCTGCGGGGGCAGCCCGCCGAGCCCCGCGAAGCGGACTTCGGTCTTGACCGGAAGGTAGTTGGCGGCCGGACATCTGCGCGGCAGCCGCCCGTAGAACAGCGGCTTGCCGTTCACGCGGATCGCCGAGCCGACCTTGACCTTGATGCTTTTGACCGACGCGTCCTGAGCGCCGGGGACGGTTTCCACCAGCGGGATCTGCGATTCGAGCTTCCGGCTGAAGGGCCCCGCCGCCGGCACGTAGTGGCCTTTGCTGATGATTTCGAGCAGCACCGGAGCATGGCCGAAGGTGAAGAAGGTCAGCCCGCCGCCGGGCGCGTAGAAGGATTCGATCCGCGCCGTCTCGGGAACCACTTCCGTGCCGAAGGCCACGTATCCCGTGGCTTCCCCCGGCGGCCCGGCGGCTGAGCCACGCGGGCAGTGAGAGGGGCCCCGACCGGTCGGTTCGAGCGTCGAGACCGGACAGGTCGGGAAGCCCTGAGGGTGCAGCAGGACACCAGCGGGTAGATAGAAGGTGATGCCGCTCAGAGGCGGCGGAAAGCCACCGTATTCGGTCCCTGAGATGTGGTATTCGGCTTCCAGCGCAGCTCCCGCGCCGAGGATGAAGCCCGTGTGCGGGTAGCCGGGGATCGGGACCGGCTTGGCTTTGAAGGTCACCACCGGCGTCGCCACAGCGAGCGACGGCAGAGCCAGCACCGCGATCGCCGGCACCACGCCGCTGAGGGTGCTGAGGGCTCGGCCCATCCTTCCTCCCACGCGTCCGATCATCAGAACGGTGCAGCCCGCCCGTCGAGGCGGGGCGGTGCACAGCGTACCCGGCGTGCCGCGGCGCGGGCGAGGCTCTCGCGCTACTGCGACGAGCGGCACGAGCGTTTCGACGCTAGGGTGCGCTCCATGGACGAGGAGCGCGCACGCGAGCTGTTGGCCGCAGAGCGCCGGCGTGTCGAGGCGGCGATCGCCGGGCGCGGGTCGGGCGAAGCCGAACTGGAGGCCGACCAGGACGACCCGGGCGAGCGGGACACCGAGGATCTATACGAAAAGGAGCTCGGCATCGGCCTCACCGCGGATCTCGCCGAGCGCATCTCAGCGATCGAGCGCGCCGAACAGCGACTCGACGACGGCACCTATGGCGTGTCGGTGCTGAGTGGCGCGCCGATCCCCGACGAGCGTCTCGAGGCGCTGCCGACGGCAGAGCTGACGGTCGAGGAGCAGCGCCAGCAGGCAGGCTAGAAGCGCCGCGCGCCGGCGCTCAGCCGAGGAACATCTCGCCGCGGGCGAGGATCACGGCGCTGCCGCCCACGTGGACCGACTCCAAGGCCTCCGCGGAGCCCTCGGCGCGAGCCCTGAGCAGCGACGGCCGCGCGATCTCGGCGCCCTGGCGGATCTCGATCTGCCGGCCGAACTCGCTGCGGCCGTAGCGCGCGCAGTGCACCGCGAGCGGGCCCGCCGCCGAGCCCGTCGCGGGGTCCTCCGTAACGCCGAGACCCGGGGCGAACATGCGGCTCTTGAAACGGCCGTCACGTCCCGCGAAGCAGCTCACGAGGGCCTCGCCGGCGATCCGCTCGAGCTCGCGCAGGTCGGGCTCGAGGGCAGCGACCGCGGCCTCCGAGGCGATGCAGACGATGATGTGACGGGGCCCGTTGCGGTACTCCTCCACGGGTAGCTCCGCGCGCTCCACGCCGAGCGCCGCCAGCAGCCCCGCGGAGTCCTCGAAGGGCGCCCAGCTCGGCACCGGCTGGGACATCTCGCCCGAACGCTTGCGCCCGGTGCCCGGCTCGAGCTCCACCCTCACCGGCCCTGCGCCGGTCTCCAGGCAGACGGACTGGAGCCCCAGCGCGCTCGCGAGCGCCACGGCGGTGCCGAGCACCGGGTGCCCGGCGAATGGCAGCTCGGCGGCGGGCGTGAAGATCCGCACGCGGGCGTCGCCGCCGTCCTCGGCGGGCAGCACGAAGACGGTCTCCGACAGCTTCAGCTCACGCGCGATCGCCTGCATCCTCCCGTCCTGGAGGCCCCGGCCGTCCAGGAAGACGGCGAGCTGGTTGCCCTCGAGGGGCTGATCGGAGAAGACGTCGATCAGCAGGTAGCGTCGCGGGGCTCCAACGCCGCCGAAGGGATCGAAGCCGGCGAGCGCCTCGAGCGCCCTATCCATCGCTACAGATCCCTCAACGCCAGCCGGGCCGCGCCCACGTCGATCCGATCCCGTCCCGCCCGCAGCTCGGCCGGCAGCGCCACGGCGATCTCGACGAGCTGCTCGACGCCGTCCGGAGCGGCCGTGAAGAACCGCACCGAGGCACCGTCGCTCATCGCGAGCTCAGCCTCCGCGCCCACCCTTGCCGGCACGCCTAGTACCTCGCCCCATCGCCTCGAGACGGCGGCGGGGTCGGCGACCGCGACGGTCACACCCTCGAGCCTCCCCGGCGACCCCCGGCCCGTGCTGCCGGTCCAGTCGGGGCCGCCCCAGCGCCATGTCCCGTAGGGTCGCGAGCCATCGAGCGAGACGATCGCGCCGCGGAGGTCGGCGGGATGCATGTGTGTGCCGGAGATGTCCGGAAGGTCGATTCGCCACACGGTCCGCACGCCCTCTCGCTCGGCGCGGCCCCGGGCGCCCTCGAGATCCTCGAGATCGAACAGCACCATGTAGCCCCCGTCGCCACCCGCGCGCTCGAGCTGGCGCCCCGCCGCGGTCCCGGGCCGCACCGGTGAGACGACCTCGAGGAAGCAGTCGCCGATCGCGAACACGGCATTCGCCAGGCCGAACTCCGACACGCCTGGGTCGCGGAACGGCTCGGCCAGACCGAGCTCGCCGCGCAGCAGCGCGATCGCGGGCTCGAGCTCGGCGGCGACGAGCACGGCCTGGCGCAGCCTGACTGCGGGGTCGGGCGGGACGATTGCCCAAGGCTAGCCGCCGCCTGCCTCCGCGGTCATGCAGAACCTGGCGCGTACGGACTGTAGACAATTGTCTGCGGCTGTGTAATGATCGATTTCTCGGAACAGTTGGGACAGCTCGTCTGCGTGGGCGAGCGCAGAGGAGGTGTTCGAGTGTCACGAGAAAGCGGGGCTCCCGCGGGGGGTGAGCGGCGCGCGCGTGGCCCCGCCAGGGCGCCGATCGAGCCGATCTACCGGCACCTTCCACGCGGGCCTCACAACCTCGCCCCTGCTGAGATCGCGGCGCACCAGCGCGCCCGTATCGAGGGCGCGATGGTCGAGGCGATCTCGCGGCGCGGCTACGAGGGGGTCACGGTGCGACAGGTGATCGGCCTGGCCGGCGTCTCGAGGCGCTCCTTCTACGAGCACTTCGACAACCGGCATGACTGCTTCCTGAAGACCGCCCGGGGAATCGCACGACGGGAGCTGCGCGAGGCACGCGACGCATCGAGCGCACAGACGGGACCCGCGGACGCGGCGCTTGCCGCCGGCCTCGCCTCGATCGCCGGGGCGACGCGGGAGCGGCCGGATGCGCTGCGCCTGGTGCTGTGCGACTGCCTCGCGGCCGGTGAGGAGGGCGCGGCGCTGCTCGTCGAGACGCTCGGCGCCTCCGAGCGGATGCTCGGCGGGGCGCTCGGGCCCGAGGGGGCCACGGCTCTGCGACGACCGATCGTGCGAGCCCTCGCGGGAGCTCTGCACGGGATGCTCGAGGCCGACTTGGACGCGCGGGCAGCACGGGGCGACGGGGCGCTTGCGGGCGCGATGACGACGATCGTGCTGGCGCTGCGAACCTCCGAACGCGACCGCGCTGCGGCGGAGCTGGCGGGCAGCCTCCGGGACAGGGCGCGGCGGGCGGCGCTGGGCGCCTCGCGGCGGTCCACGCCGCCCTCGGAGCCGGCCGATGCACGCGATCGGATGCTGCTCAGCGCGCTGCGGCTCGCAGCGCGCCAGCCCGTCGCGCACCTCGACATGCCGGAGATCGCCGATGAAGCCGGCGTACCGATCGATGACTTCCTGACGGCGTTCGGAAGCAGTCAGTCCTGCCTCGAGGAGGCGCTGGCGCGAGCCGGCGGGCAGCTCGTGCAGCTCGCGTATCGTGCCGAGCTCGCCGGCGGCGAGTGGCCGCAGGCGACGCGGCTCGCGCTGGCGGGGATGCTCGGCCACCTCGCCGCCCACCCGGTCCAGGCGCGAGCCCTGGCGCTCGTAGCGCACAGCGCGGGGGACCAGGCCCGGCGCGGCGCCCAAGAGCTGGATGTCGCGCTGGGGACGGCGCTCACGCGCGGCGCCCCCGCGGACGGCTTACCCGCGCCGGCGGCGGCGGGCGCCTTCTGGCATACCGTCCGCCACGCGCTCCTGGCAGGACGGGGGCCGATGCTCGCGGCCCTCTCCGACCACCTCGCCTACGTCCTGCTCGCACCGGCGATCGGCGCCGAGGCTGCGATCGCCGCTCTTCAGGGCCCTGCTAGCGGCGCCGGGAGCGGCGCTCGGCGAAGTGCGTGAGGACGATCCCCACGAGCAGAGAGATCACGATCACGATGATCAGCGGCGCCCTGCCCGAGCCGACGATCCAGTGGACCTTGACTTCGTCGAAGTTGGAGACCGCGAACAGCGTGATCAACACCGCGAGCACGACCAGGCCACCCGTGCGGGTCCGCTCCCGGGGCGAGCGGGCAGGCCGCTCCGGCTTCTTCGGCGGGGCCGGCTCGTGGGGGCTCGTCGTGGACATCTCGCTGGCCTGATCGTACCCCCTCGGGGAGCCGCGACTGCGGTCGATGCCCGCGAGGATCGAGCAGGGAGGCGCCGAATAGGATGCTTGCGATGAGACGCTGCCTGGGAATACTGCTGCTGGCGCTGGGTCTGCTGAGCGGATGCGGCTCGCAGACCAAGACCGTCACCGCTGCCGGTTCGCCGCCGGCGACGAGTACGAGCAGCGCCACCGCGCGGACGACCAACTCGACGCCCGCGACCACGACAACCGCGACGACGCCGAAAAGCACCACGACGACGAGAGCTGCCCCCGAGCCTTCCTTCACCGAATCCGAACAGGAAAGCAAGTCGGGAACGCTCGGCGCAGCCGTCGCGACGGTGCGTGCGCGCGGTTTCACCCCCAATGACCCCTCCGAATACCACTCCGGCCAGACCCTCAGGGTCCTGCTCGGCACCCGCACGGGATCGGGTGACGGATACGGGCAGCAGGCCTTCTTCTTCCTCGACGGCCGCTACCTGGGCACCGACGCCAAGGAACCGAGCGCGAAGCTGAGGATCGTCTCGCAGGGGGACACCGAAGTCGCGATCGCCTACCCCCTGTACCGGAGCAGCGACCCTCTGTGCTGCCCGGGCGGCGGTCAGCGGGTCGTGCACTTCGCGCTCAACAACGGCAAGCTCGCGCCACTCGATGAAATCCCGCCGGCGACTTCGAAGACGGGCCTGAGCCGCAATTGACGCCGTCCCGGCGGCGCCCGCCGCCCGGTCTCGTCAACTCACGTTCGCAGGGCGCCCGCGACGGCGTATGTTGGTCGACAACACGACAGAAAGGGTTCGACGATGAGCGTACGGATCGAGGGCCGAGCCGAGGAGCTCCTACAAGCCAAGAACTTCTGCAACGTCGCGACGCTGCGCAAGGACGGGTCGGTGCTCTGCGCGCCCGTCTGGGTGGACGTACAGGACGGACTCGCGCTCCTGAACACCGCCGAGGGCCGCGCATGGCCGACGAACCTCGAACGCGACCCGCGCGCCACTTTGACGGTGCAGAACATGGAGAACCCATACGAATATCTGGAGATCCGCGGCCGGGTCGCCGAGCGGACCCACGAGGGGGCCGACGCGCACATCGACTCGCTCGCGAAGAAGTACCTCGGCGCTGAGGAGTACCCCTACCGCCAGCCCGGGGAACAGCGGGTGATCATCAAGATCGAGGCCGACCAGGCGAAGGTGCTCGGCGGCTGAGAGGCAGCCTCAGCCGCGTCCCGAGAGCCGCCGCCACCACGGAGCTCGCCGCGGCTGTTCGGCGAGCCACTCGTCGCGAAGCCGCAATTCGCCGCCGCGCCGGGCCGACATCACGCACTCGGCGTGGGCGTGGCGGCGACGGCGGCTGTCGCCTTCGGGCGCGATCAGCATATGCTCGCTGAGAGCGGGCAGCAGATGACCACAGATCGGACAGCGATACGTCGATGGCTTGCGGTTGGCGGCGCGGCGAACCGTCCACCATGGCGCGCTCGGAAGGCTCGGCACCGTTCCATTGTCGCGCCGCTCGCAGCGACGATCGCCGCGAGCGCCGCGATCGGCTTCGGAGTCGCGTTGGCGCGCGCCGGCGAGCGCCGCGCCCGTCCGCGCCGGAAGGTGCAGGCGCGGCGGCTGGGCCTCGTCCCGGGCGAGCTGCTGGCGCCCGGGCTGCGGCGCATGGCGGTCGAGCAGGCCGACATGGCACTCGAGCAGCTCGCCGCAGCC
>DASWFM010000015.1:0-11733 GCA_036394235.1 Solirubrobacteraceae bacterium
CGGTCTCGAAGGTCTCCACCCGTACCTCCTCAACGAACAGTTCGAGAACTGGCACGGCCTCCTGCGCACCCCCACCGACTGGGCGCCGATCGCACACTCCGCCTGGGTGTGCGCCCTCTACGCGGTACCCAGCCTGCTCGCCGGCTACCTGGTCTTCCTGCGGCGCGACGTAGCGGGGGGTTGAGCCTCTTCCAGCAATGCTCTCGTGCTCACGCGGCGAGCATTGCCAGCCGGGCGACTGCGGTGCGGCGAGGTTCTCGTCAAGGGCGAGGTGCAGGGTCATCGCCTCGTGCTCGGCACACCCATACTTCGTTGAGCCTGTCGAACTCCAGCTCGACCGCTCCGCGCCGCTGTAGGGCCGCTGCGCTTCACGCCGGATCACCTGCCCCCTTGCCTCGCAGACTACGCCGCGAGAGGCACGATTCGCGCTCGCACGAGCGCACAGAAGAGCTCAGCGAGAACCCTCAGATCTGCCCGGAATCCCCGCGACCGCTGCGGCCCATCGGTAGGCGGAGGCTTCGCGCACAAAGACGGCCTGCGTCAGCACGCCGTCTTTTTGCGCGACGCCGTAGCCCCCTATACCTCCGCCGTCGCCTCCACTTCGGCGAGGTCGACGTCGCCCATCAGCCGCCTCGCCTCGCGCGTGTCGATCACGCCCGCGCCGAAGCGCCCCGCCGACTCTGCCCCGCAGGCAACGCCGAAGCGAACGCACTGATCCGGCGGGCGGCCTTCGTAGCGAGATGACAGGTAGCCCGCGAGGAACGCGTCGCCGGAGCCGCGTTTGGCGACCGGCTCCCGCGGCTCGATGCGCGCGCGTTTGAGGCGGGGCTGGCCGTCGACGAGCACCTGCGCGAGCGCTCCGTCCGGGAGCGTCATGATCACTTCCCTCGGCCCCATCGCACTGATCTCGCCCATCGCCAGCGTCCGCTCCTCGTCGGTCGCGAACTCGTGCCCTACGAGCTCCTCGGCCTCGAGCACGTTCGGCGAGACGAGGTCGGGCTCCGCGCGGACGGCGTGGCGCAGCGGCTGGCCATCAGTGTCGACCACGGTCGTGACCTCCGAACGCTCGAGATCGTGAACCAGGGACTCATACAGGTCGGGCTCGACACCCCTCGGCAGGGATCCTGCGAACACCACGATCGCGGCCCCCCTGGCGAGGTACAGGAGCTTGTCGCGGAACAGCTCCACCTCCCTGGCGGTCACGGCCGGGCCGCGTTCGTTGATCTCGGTTTGGGCACCGGTGGTCGGGTCGAGCACGGAGGTGTTGGTGCGCGACTCCTCGCGGATGCGCACGAAGTCGTTGAGGATCGACTCCTCCGTGAGCTGCTCGACGATGTGGGTCCCCGTTGCCCCGCCGGCGAAGCCCGTGGCGATCACGGGCTGTCCGAGCGCCTTCAGGGTACGGGCGATGTTGACGCCCTTGCCGCCCGCCATCGTGCGCTGTTCGACCGTGCGATGACGGCGCCCCAGGCGGAAGTTCGGCACCGCCAGGGACTTGTCAATCGCGGCGTTCAAAGTGACCGTGATGATCATGGTGTCTCTGATCCCCTTCGCAGACGCTCCCGAACGACCGTCGCCGGGGTGCGCAGGACACAGGCTAGCGAACGCCCGAGAGCTCCCATGCAGCGCGGCGCAGGCGCTCGGCCTCCTCGCGCGCAGCCTCCGCCGGAGCCCCGCCGCCGGCGAGATGGGCGCCGGCGATGCTGCGCGATGCGGATACGAGGCCCCCAGCCCGCCCCGGACGGAAGGCCGCCCTCTGCTCCTCCACCCGGCCCCCCTGAGCGCCGATTCCCGGCAGCAGGAAGGTCGCTCGCGGCATCAGCTCACGCGCTCGCTCGAGATGCCAGGGGGCGGTGGCGCCCATCACCGCGCCGACGTCGCTGATGCCCGCCGCGCCGACGCCGTCCGCTCCCAGTTCGTCGACCAGCGAAGCAGTCCGCTCCCACACCGTCCCTCCGCCCTCGACGGCCAGCTCCTCGATGTCGGCCGCCCCGGGGTTCGAGGTGTGCACCAGAAGCAGCACGCCGGCGTCGCACGCCCGGGCCGCATCGATGAAGGGCATGATCGCGTCACGGCCCATCAGCGGGTTGACCGTCACGAGGTCAGCGCCAAGCCCCTCGACCCGCCCGAAGGGCGTCTCGAGGCCCCCGAACAGCGACGCGGCGTAAGCGCCGGCCGTGACATCGATGTCACCGCGCTTGCCGTCGGCGATGACCAGCAGCCCGGCCTCGTGAGCATGTGCCACGACGGCGCCGAGCACGCTTCGGCCGGGCTCTCCGAGCGCCTCGAAACGAGCCAGTTGGGGCTTGGCGGCTACGCACGCCGGCCCGGCCGCGTCGATCAGGGCGCGGCACTGAGCGAGCACCGCCGCCGAGACCGCCTCGGCGGCGGAGAGCCCCTCACCCGCCGCCTGCGAAGCGGGCCACAGCGCCCCCGGGTCGGGGTCGATGCCGAGGACGAGCTGAGAATCGCGCTCCGCGACCCTCGCGGCCAGCCTGTCGCCGAGTCCCAGCTTCGCTCAGCGCCCCTTGACGGCGCTCTTGAGGCCACTCCCGGCTGTGAACCTCGGGACCCGCGAGGCCGCGATCTGGATGCGCTCGCCGGTACGAGGGTTCACGCCCATCCGCGCGCCGCGCTCGCTCACGTGGAACTTCCCGAAGCCGGACACGGAGACCTCGCTGCCGCGCCGCAGTGCGTCCTCGACGGTCGCGATCACCGCATCGACGGCTCGCGTGGCATCCTGCTTCGTCAGCCGGGCCCGGTCGGCCACCTGGTCGACCAGCTCAGACTTGGTCACGTTGTACCCCTCCCTCTGTTCGTACAGTCGGTTTTTCGACGCTAACACCGCTCGCGGACGTGGCCTGCGCAAGAATCACGGCGTGGGCATCGAGCGTATCGGCTGGATCGCCACCGTGCTGGTCGCGCTGGTGACGGCTCTCCTGCTGCTGCTTTCCGGTTACCACGGCTACGCCGGCCTCGGCCTCGCCGTGGCGATCTCGGCCGCCGTCAACCTGCTCTGAACCACGCGAGCAGCGCCCGGGCGGCGCGGCCGCGGTGGCTGATGGCGTCCTTCTGCTCGTCGCTCAGCTCGGCCATCGTGAGGTCCGCCGGCCCATCGTCGGGCAGGAACGCCGGGTCATAGCCAAACCCTCGAACGCCGCGAGGCCGCTCGGCGAGCCGGCCCGCGCAGCGCCCTTCGAACAGATGCTCCTCGCCCGTCGCCGGGTCGACGTAGGCGATCGCGCAGATGTACTCCAGCGCGCTGCCCGCTGGTGCCTCGAGGAGCAGCTTCGCGAGGTTCTCGGCGTCGGTGGCGTCTGGCCCGGCGAAGCGCGCGGAGCGGACCCCTGGCGCTCCGCCGAGCGCCGCGGCGGCGATCCCGGAGTCATCGGCGATCGCCACACGGCCGAGCCCGGAGGCAGCCGCCCGAGCCTTGCCGAGGGCGTTCTCGGAGAACGTCTCGCCCTCCTCGGGCGGCAGCCGGAACGAGCCCTCGAGGAGGTCGAGCTCGATCGGCACAGCCCCGCCGGACAGCAGCCGCTCGAACTCCCGTCGCTTGTGGTCGTTGTGGGTGGCGAGCAGCAGCCGCATCGGCGGCTCAGGGCGCGGCCGCCGCGGCTGCCCTGGCGGCGCCTGAGGCGATCGCCTGCTCCTGGACCTCCCGCAGCCGCGCGATGCCCGCCTCGGCGAGACCGAGCAGATCTTCGAGGTGCGCCCTCGAGAGCGGCGTGCGCTCGGCCGTGGTCTGCAGCTCGACGAGGCCGCCCTCGCCGGTGATCACGACGTTCGCGTCGACCTCGGCTTTGGAGTCCTCGCTGTAGTCGAGGTCGAGCAGCGGCACGCCGGCGATGACTCCGCAGGAGACCGCCGCGACCGAACCCGTCAGCGGGCTGCGCTCGAGCAGGCCCCGCTGCTGCAGCTTCGCGCAGGCCAGCGCCAGCGCGACGTAGGCGCCGGTGATCGAGGCGCAGCGGGTGCCGCCGTCTGCCTGCAGGACGTCGCAGTCGAGGTAAACCGTGCGCTCGCCCAGCGCCTCGAAGTCGACCACCACACGTAACGAGCGGCCGATCAGGCGCTGGATCTCCACGGTCCTGCCGTCCTGACGCCCTCGCGTCGCGTCCCGCTGCTTGCGTTCGCCCGTCGAGGCCGGGAGCATCCCGTACTCCGCCGTCAACCAGCCCCGACCCCTGCCGGCCATCCACCGGGGAACGCTCTCCTGAGCCGAGGCCGTGCAGATCACGCGCGTCTCGCCCATCGAGATCAGCGCGGATCCCGTGGCTGTACGCATGAAATCCGGTTCGATCGTGCAGGGCCGCAGCTCCGCGGCCGAGCGCTCGTAGCTGCGCGTGGGGAGGTTCTCGCCGTTCACGCGGGCCATCATTCCAGAGCGCTACGGTCGGGGGATCGTGCGGGCGCTCGTCGTGTCGAACATGCTCCCTGACGCCGCCCACCCCGGCCGTGGCCGGTTCGTCCGCGATCAGGTGTCCGCGCTCGCCCGCCTCGAGGACGTCGAGGTGGAGCTCTTCGAGTTCTCGCCCGGGCAGCGAGCGCTCGCCGCTGCCTTCCCCTCGCTGCGCCGTCGCTTCGCGCACCCGCCCGGTGGCCGCTTCGACATCGTCCATGCCCACTTCGGGCTGACCGCCTGGCCCGCCCTCGCCGTTCCCGCCAGGGTGCGTGCGCTGACGATGCACGGCACCGACCTGGCCGATCCGCGCACCCGGCTCGCCACGCGCGCTGTCCTGCCGCTGATCGATCTGCCCGCCGCCGTCTCCCCGGCGCTGGCCCGCGAGATCCCCGGCCGCGCCGCGGCGCGGGCCGCGGTTCTGCCGTGCGGGGTCGACACCGAGCGCTTCCGCCCGCTGCCGCGCGAGGACTGCCGCGAAGAGCTGGGCCTCGCGCCGAAGAGACCGCTGCTGCTGTTCTCCGCCGATCCCGCCCGCGCCGAGAAGCGCTTCGACCGTGCCCGCGAGGTCGCGGCGCTCGCCGGAGCCGAGCTGATCGCACTCGAGGGCGTGACACCAGAGCGCGTCCCGCTGTTCGTGAACGCGGCGAACGCGGTGCTGGTGCCCTCCGCGCGGGAGGGCTTCGGGCTCGCCGTGCTCGAGGCGCTGGCCTGCGACGTGCCGGTGCTCGCAACGCCCGTGGGCGTCCACGCCGAGGCCCTTGCCGGCATCGCGGGCACGCTGTGCGCGCCCTTCGACCCTTCGCTGTGGTCCCAGGCGCTCGCGCCGCATCTCGTCGCGGAGGAGCCTCGCGTCGCCGGCCGGGCATCGGCCGAGCGGTGGTCGGCCGGCGCGATGGCGAGCAACGTGCGCGAGGCCTGGCTGCGCGCTCTTGGCGGCTCCGCGTAATCGTGTGGGTAGTGTTAATCGGGCGTGGATCAGACATCCGGCACGAATCCCCCAGACGCAGAAGCAGCGCAGGCTCCACAGGACGGCCCGCCGGCCGAGGCCCACTCCGCCGGTCAGCCCGGCTTTCGCACGCGTGGGCAGGCCCGGCGGCGCGCCCGTTTCCTGCGCCGGGCCCGTGAGCTCGCCTACCGCGACCTCGGCGGGCTCGTTTTCAACCTGCATCGCTTTGGCCAGCGCAACGACGCTCTGGTCCTCACGAAGCTCGGCACCCTCTCCCACATCGACACCGAGCTGCGCGCGATCGAGACGGCCCTCGATGAGCGCCGTTCGGTGACGGTGCTGCGCGAGGCGGGTATCACGGCATGCCCGCGCTGTGCGGCGATCCACGGCAGCGAAGACCGCTTCTGCCCCAACTGCGGCCTGCCGATGTCCCGCCATGCCGACCTCCCGGTTGCCGGGGCCCCCGCGGGCGAGCCGGAGCCGCAGCAGCCGGCCCAGCAGCCATTGGAGCAGCCGGCCTACCCCACGACCCCGCCCGCCTACGCCGGCGGCCAGTCGCCCGGCGCGCCGCCGGCCACATCTGCACAGCCCCGGCCACAGCAGCCCGCAACCGCCCAGCATCGGGCGCCGGTCGGCGCTTCGCTTCCAGGCGCCGGACGCGCGCCCGTCCCCCCCGCGCGGTCCGTGCAATCGAGCCCGACCGCTCCCGCCGAGCCTGCTACTGCGGGGCCAGAGGAACCGACGGAGATCCTCCGTCCGCAGTCTCCGGGGTCGTGAGCGCACCGGCTCCGCCGACCGAGGCGCCGGCGCCGGCCGCGCCGCCGGCAGTGACGCCGAGCGAAGCATGTCCGCTTTGCGGGGCTCCCCTGGCTCCCGATCAGGAGTGGTGTCTGCACTGTGGAGCCGCGGCTCGCACGCGTCTCGCCGCGGCGCCGGGATGGAGGGCGCCGATCGTCGCGCTCGCCGTCGTTGCAGCGATCGCGCTCGGCGTCCTGGCAGCGGCGCTGGTGAAGCTCGCGGGCGATTCGGGGCCGGCGCCCGCAGCGATCACGCGGACCGTCACCACCGCCGCCGCGGCCTCCCCGACAGCGCCTCCTCCCGCGGCCACCACGACCCCCACGACCCCCACGACCCCCGCGACGACGGCAGCGGGAGCGACCAGCGCGCCCGCGCAGGCCCCGGGCGCAACGGGCACCACCACGCCGACGACCCCGACCACCGCCGCAGGCGGCGCCAAAGCACCCGGCACGAAGACCCGCAAAGCCAACGCCCCGCAGCCCGCGACGAAGTAGGCGGCGCGATCGCAGGCCGACGCGGGCCGACCGGCTGCGGATACGGTTTGGGCGATGGCCGGCCCCTCCGCGACTAGGCACCAGGCCGACATCGCCGTGGTCGGCGCGGGCGCCGCCGGCCTCTACGCGGCGATCTGCGCCGCCCGGGAGGGTGCGAGCGTCGTGCTGATCTCGGCGACCCCGCTCGCGCAGACCGCCAGCTACTGGGCCCAGGGGGGCCTGGCGGCCGCGCTCGCGGCCGACGACAGCCCCGAGCGCCACCTCGAGGACACCGAGCGGGCCGGGCGCTACCTCGTTCGCCGCTCGGCGGCCGAGGTGCTGGTGAACGAGGCGCCCGGCTGCGTCGGCGATCTGCAGTCGCTCGGGGTGCGCTTCGACGCCGATCGCTTCGGCCGCCTGGCACTCGGGCTCGAGGGCGGGCATTCCGTGCGCCGCGTGGTGCACGCCGGCGGCAGCGCGACGGGCCGCCGGGTGGTGAGGCAGCTGTCTGCCCTCGCCGTCGCGGAGTCGCGCATCACGGTCCTCGAGGGGTCCAGGGCGCGCGCCCTGTGGCAGCGCGACGGCGCCTGCCGCGCGGTCATCTGCGACGCCCAGCTCGTGCTGGCCCGGCACGGTGTCCTGCTCGCCACGGGCGGCGCTGCCGCGCTGTGGGTCCGCACGACCAACCCGCCGGGCTCGCAGGGCATCGGCCTTGGCCTCGCCCATGCCGCAGGGGCGGCGCTCGCCGACCTCGAGCTGATGCAGTTCCATCCGACCGCCGTGATCGGCGTGCCCGGCCGGGATGGCTTCCTCGTCACCGAGGCGATCCGCGGCGAGGGGGCGACCCTGCTCGACTCCTCCGGCGAGCGGTTCGTCGACGAGCTCGCCCCCCGGGACGAGGTGACGAGGGCGATCGAGGCGTTGTTCGCCCGCACCGGCGAGCGCTCCGTCTGGCTCGACATGCGCTCGATCGATCCCGCGAGATTTCCGAATGTCGTCACCGCGCTGCGCGAGGCGGGCCTCGACCCTTCGCAGGAGCTCGTGCCGGTCGCCCCCGCGGCGCACTACATGATGGGCGGCATCGTCACCGATCTCGACGGCCGCTCGACGGTCGAGGGGCTCTATGCGGTCGGCGAGTCCTCGTGCACGGGACTCCACGGCGCCAACCGCCTCGCGTCCAATTCGCTGAGCGAGTGCTTTGTGTTCGCGCGCCGGGCCGTCGCCCACGCGCTCGCGGCCGAGCCGCTCCGAGAGGGCGAGCCGAGCACCGCGGAGCTCTCCAGTCTTGCCGCGAGCGAACCGCCGGCCGCGAACCGCGAGACCCGCGAGGCGCTCTGGCGGGACGCGGGCATCGTGCGCCGTCCCGCGGCAATCAGCAAGCTGCTCGACAGCCCGCACCCGCTGTCACGATTGATCGCCCGTTGCGCACTCGCTCGCGAGGAGAGCCGCGGCGCCCACCTGCGGGCCGACTTCCCCGACCGAGATCCCGCGCTCGACAACCGCCACGCGGTCGTCAGCGGCGAGGACGCCTTGCGCTGGGAGACCTGGCGTTGATCCGGCCGACGCCGCCGGCCGCACTGTCTCTATGAACGCCCATGCAGGGTGAAGTCTTTAAAGATCCAGCAGGTGGTCTTTATCTCGATCCTTTTGAATCGAGGTCGTGTTTGCGTTCACGGAAGGAGTTTCAGGCGGTCGGAGTCTGAGAGAGATGGCGGGCGTGCTCCAAGGAGACATCCAGATCGAGAGAGAGGGTCAGGAGCAGTAGTCATGTATCAGTTCAGTCGCGCCATCTACCGGGAGCTCGCTCCCCAGATCTACGAGCCGACCTCCGGCTCCCCCGGCGAGAACCATGCCGCGGTGCTGCGGGCCTGCGAGGCCGTGGTCACGCGGATGGCAATCGATCGCCACTACTTCGCCCGCCCCGAGCGCACCCTGTTCTGCGACATCCGCGGGTACTTCCCGATGTCCGCACAGGCCCGCGTTCACCTCGTGGTCTCGCGCTACATCGGGCTCGCGCAGCGATTCCTCGCCGCCCACCCGCATGAGGGCTACACCGCGGTCAGCGGTGCTCCGCCTCAGTGTCGTGCGACGACACGCAAGGGCTCGGCTTGTCAGCGCACGCCGCTCGCGCGCAACGGCTACTGCCCGTCCCACCAGCACCTCGCGGACACCGAGGACCGCGAGCTCGCCGCCGCCTGATTCACTCGCCGCTCCGGCGGACGGGGCGGCGCGAGCTGTCCTAGTCTGACCCTCATGCTCCTCGGGGTCGACGTCGGCGGAACGTTCACCGACGCCGTCCTCGTCTCGCCGGATGGCGCGGTGCACACAGCCAAGGTCCCGAGCACGCCGGAGAACCAGGCGACAGGCGTGATGCGGGCTGTCGCCGAGGTGCTCGACCGCGCAGGCGCCCCGCCGCAGGCGGTGGTGCGGTTCTCTCACGGCATGACCGTGGCCACCAATGCGTTGCTCGAGGGTCACACGGCGCGCACCGCGCTGCTGGCCACCGAGGGCTTCACCGACGTGATCGAGCTCGGTCGCCAGGCACGCCCTCACCTCTATCGCCTGTGCCAATCGGCGCCGCCGCCGTTGGTGCCGGCGGAGCTGCGCTTCGCGGTGCCCGAGCGGGTCGGGCCCGAGGGCACGCTGCGAGCGCTCGCCGCGAACACGGCCGAGACGCTCGCCGAGCGGGTCGGCGCGAGCAAACCGCAGGCGGTCGCGGTCGCGCTGCTGCACTCCTACCGCGATCCCGCTCACGAGCGGCTGCTCGGCACGCGGCTGCGCGAGCTGCTGCCCGGCCGGGCACTTTCCCTCTCAAGCGATCTGGTGGGTACGTTCCGCGAGTACGAGCGCACCGCGACGACCGCTCTCGACGCGTCCCTTTCGCCCTCTCTGGCCGCTTACCTGAATGAGCTCGGCGCCCGGGCGGGGGATCAGGGGCTCGCGGCGCCGCAGGTGATGCAGTCCTCCGGCGGACTGACCGATGCGGTGCGGGCGGGCGAGCATGCCGCTCTGACGGTCCTCTCAGGTCCCGCCGGCGGCGTCGCCGGGGCCCTCCTGCTGGCAGAGCTGGCCGGCGAGTCAGACGTGGCGTGCTTCGACATGGGCGGCACCTCATGCGATGTATGCCTGATCGAGTCCGGCCGCGTGCCGGAGACCGCCGAGCGGGTGATTGCGGGACGCCCCGTGGCGTTGCCGGCACTGGACATCCACACCGTCGGCGCGGGCGGCGGCTCGCTCGCCTGGCGGGATTCCGGCGGGGCCCTGCGCGTCGGTCCAGCCTCGGCTGGGGCAGATCCCGGGCCCGCCTGCTACGGGCGCGGCGGTCAGCTGCCCACGGTCACCGACGCGAACCTGCTGCTCGGACGGCTGCTCGCCGGGGCGCCGCTGGCGGGCGGTGTGGAGCTCGACGTCGCCGCCGCCGAGCACGCCGTCGGTGAGCTCGCCTCGCAGCTGGACCTGGAGCTGCTGGCCTGCGCCGAGGGGATCGTCCGCGTAGCCGAGGCGGAGATGCTCGGCGCGCTGCGCGTGATGACCGTCGAGCGGGGCATCGATCCCCGCTCGTTCGCGCTGATGCCCTTTGGCGGCGCGGGGCCGCTGCACGCAGCGGCGCTGGCCGAGGGGCTCGGGATCTCACGGGTGCTGTGTCCGCGCGCCTCCGGTGTGCTCTCCGCGCTCGGCCTGGCGGCCTCTACGCCGCGCCGAGATGCGGGGCGAACCGTGATGCTCAGCGAAGCCGAGCTCGGGGGCGCCTCGCTCGAGCGAGACCGCCGTGACCTCCTCGCGGAGGTCGCCGGGGCGCTCGGCGAGATGCCGGTCCGATCGCGTGTGAGGTACGAGCTCCGCTACAGGGGCCAGTCCTTCGAGCTTCCCGTCGACGAAGACCGCGACGACGACGGCCCCGCGATGTCGCAGGCGCGGCTGCGCGAGGCGTTCGACGAGGCGCACGAAGCCCGTTACGGCTACCGCGACGAGCAGGCCGAGATCGAGCTCGTGAACCTGCGGGCGTCGGCATGGGGAGCGGCGCCGTCGCTGGAGCCGCGAGCGACGGGCGTGCGCGGGCAGCCCCGCGAGCGGGCCACGATCGTGTTCGGCGGCGAGGCGCTTCAGGCGAGCGTCCTGCGCGGAGAGCCCGAGCCCGGGACGAGCGCGGAGGGACCGGCGCTGTTCGCGCTGCCCGAGGCGACGTTGCTCGTGCCCCCGGGGTGGTCGGCGAGCGTCGACGCGCAGGGCACGGTGTCACTCGCCGGGACAGGTTCGCAGTGAGCCTCGACGCGATCGAGCTGCAGGTGCTGAGTGGAGCGCTGCGCGCCGCCTGCGAGGAGATGGGCGTCGTGCTGGTCCGCTCGGCCCACTCCTCGAACATCAAGGAGCGCCGCGACGCCTCCACGGGCCTGTTCGACGCGGACGGCCAGATGGTGATGCAGGCCGAGCACATCCCCGTGCATCTCGGGGCGATGCCGGCGTCGGTGCGGGCCGTTCTGGACGAGCGCCACGAGCCCGATGTCTCATGGATCCTCAACGATCCCTATGCGGGCGGCACCCACCTGCCGGACATCACGGTCATCACCCCCGTCTTCGACCGCGGGGCCCTGATCGGGTTCGCGGCGAGCCGGGCCCACCACGCCGACGTCGGCGGCCGCCAGCCCGGCTCGATGCCGGCCGACAGCCGGACGTTGGAGGAAGAGGGCGTGGTGATCTCGCCCCGCCCGCTGACGGAGGCCGCACTCGCGGAGCTCGCGAGCGCGATGCGACAGCCTCGAGAGCGGCGGGCTGACCTGCGTGCGCAGCTCGCCGCCAACGGCGCCGGCGCGCGACGCCTCGTCGAGCTGGCGGCACGGCTGGGCCACGAGCGGCTGCGGGAGGGCACCGACGAGGTACTCGACTACTCCGAGCGCCGCACCCGTTCCGGCCTCGCCGCGCTCGGGGTGGGGAGCCGCGAATGGGTCGACGTGCTGGAGGCTCCCGACCGGGACCTGCAGCTGCGACTGCGGGCGGAGCTCTCGCCGGCGGGGCTGGTGCTCGACTTCGCCGGCAGCGCAGCGCAGCACGACGGCAACCTCAACTGCCCGCTCGCGGGGCTGCCCGCGCACGCCCGTCGCTCGCGGCTCCAG
>DASWFM010000016.1:0-3345 GCA_036394235.1 Solirubrobacteraceae bacterium
CGACATCGCCCACGCTGAGATCAAGAAGCTCTGCGCGCTGCAGCGCGACCTCGCAGCGAAGGTCGGCAAGGCCAAGAAAGAGTTCGTGCCGATCCAGGTCGACCCGCAGCTGCTGCAGGAGATCCGTGCCTCCCACGGCGCGAAGCTCGACGCGGCCACCCAGGTCGAGGACAAGCTCGAGCGCCAGGACGCCACGAAGGCGGTCGAGGAGGAGATCCTCGAGCAGTACGCGCCGCCTGCGCCCGAGGGCGCGAGCGAGGAGCAACTCGTCGCGGCCAAGGAGCGCCGAGCCGCCGCGCAGCTCGCCTTCGACAAGCTCGAGAAGTCGATCATCCGTGAGCGCATCGCCGTCAACAAGAAGCGTCCCGACGGCCGCTCGGAGAACGAGATCCGCGACATCACGATCGAAGTCGGCGTGACGCCGCGGACGCACGGCTCGGCGCTGTTCACGCGCGGGCAGACGCAGGCCCTGTCGGTCGTGGCGATGGGCACCCTCAAGGAGGAGATGCGTCTCGACACGCTCGGCCTGGAAACGAAAAAGTACTACTGGCACCACTACAACTTCCCGCCCTTCTCGGTCGGGGAGGCGGGCCGCATGGGCGGCGTCAAGCGTCGTGACATCGGCCATGGCGCGCTCGCCGAGCGGGCGCTCGCCCCGATGATCCCGTCGATCGAGGACTTCCCCTACTCGATCCGCGTGGTCTCCGACATCCTCGAGTCAAACGGCTCCTCCTCGATGGCCTCGGTGTGTGGCTCCTCGCTGTCGCTGATGGACGCGGGCGTGCCGATCAAGCGCCCCGTCGCGGGGATCGCGATGGGCCTGATCAAAGAGGGCGACGACTACGTCGTGCTGACCGACATCGCCGGCGTCGAGGATCACCTCGGCGACATGGACTTCAAGGTCGCCGGCACCGATCGCGGCATCACGGCGCTGCAGATGGACATCAAGATCACGGGCGTCACCTTCGACATCCTGCGCGACGCGCTCGCCCAGGCAAAAGAGGCGCGCACGTTCATCCTCGGCAAGATGCACGAGACGATCGGCGCTCCTCGGGAGCAGCTCTCGCAGTTCGCGCCGCGCATCCAGACGATCCAGATCGACCCCTCGCAGATCGGCCTGCTGATCGGCAAGGGCGGCGAAACGATCCGCGGCCTGGCCGACGAGTTCGAATCGCAGATCGACGTCAACGACGACGGCCAGGTGCTGATCTACTCGGCCAACGGCGAGCTCGGCGACGCGCTCGTGGAGCGCATCCGGATGATGATGAAGGAGGTCGAGGTCGGCGACGAGTACGACGGCAAGGTCGTCAAGACGACCACCTTCGGAGCCTTCATCGAGCTCGCCAAGGGCACGGACGGCCTGCTGCACATCTCCAACGTCTCGCCCGGCGAGCGCGTGGAGACGGTCGAGGACGTCCTCAACAAGGGCGATGAGGTCAAAGTTCGCGTCGTCGAGGTCGATCGCGAGCGCGGCCGCATCGGCCTGCGCCTCGCCGACGACCCGGACATCGCCGGCAAGACCGTCGAGGAGCTCGCGGGGGTCGGCACAGGCGGCGGGGGAGGGGGCGGTCGCGAGCGGCGCCCGTCCTCCAACGGTCGTGGCTCCGAGCGCGGTGGCCGGCGGGGCGACGGCGATCGCGGGTCGGGCCGTCCGCGTCATGGCCGCGACCGCGACTGACGCAGACAGTCGGACCGGCCGGTCCGACCACCGAATCACCACGCTCGACTCGGGCGTGAGAGTAGTCACCGAGCGCGTCCCCGGGGTGCGCTCGGTGGCGCTCGGCTTCCTGATGGACACGGGCTCGGTCGTCGAGACCGACGAGCAGGCCGGGATCTCCCATCTGCTCGAGCACATGCTGTTCCGCGGCACCGAGCGCTTCGGCTCGGAGGAGATCGACCAGATCTTCGACGAGATGGGCGCGGAGATAAACGCGGGCACCGACAAGGAGGCGACGACCCTCTACACGCGGGTGCTCGACGGGCACCTCGAGCGTGCCTTCGACGTGATGGCCGACATGATCTGGCGGCCTCGCTTCGGTGAGCTGGAGGCCGAGCGGGAGGTGGTGCTGGAGGAGATCGCGATGTACGAAGACGACCCCCAGGACAGGGTCTTCGAGGAGATCGGCCGGGCGGTCTTCGACGGCCACCCGCTCGGGCGCCCCGTGATCGGCACCGCCGAGGCGGTCGGTGCGATCACCCGCGAGCAGCTCGCCGCATACCACGCGGGCCGCTACACGCCGGGGGCGATCGTGATCGCGGCGGCGGGGTCGATCGACCACGATCGGCTCGTGGAGATGGTCCGTGCCGCGGAGCCCGGTGCGGGGACCGACGGGTCGGCGGCCGGGTCCGCCGCGCTCGCGGCGCCGCACTTCGAGCCGCGGCGGCTGTTCCTGCGCAAAGACACCGAGCAGTTCCACGTCTGCGTCGGGGGAGCAGGGATCGCCCGCGACGACGAGCGGCGCTTCGCGCTGCGGGTGCTCGAAGGGATTCTCGGCGGCACCTCCTCCTCGCGGCTGTTCCAGGAGATCCGCGAGCGCCGCGGCCTGGCCTACTCGGTCTTCACCTACTCGAACCTCTACGCCCGCACCGGCGAGGTGGGGCTGTACGTCGGCACGCGCCCGGAGAACCTCGCGGAGGCCGTAGAGGTCCTCGCGGCGGAGCTCAGGCGCTGCGTCACCGATCCCGCCAGCGAGCAGGAGCTGACGCGCTCCCGGGAGAACCTCAAGGGCCGGGTAGTGCTCGGCCTCGAGTCGACGAGCGCGCGCATGGGCCGCCTCGGCGGCGCGGTGCTCGCGGGGATGCCGGTGCTCTCGACCGACGAGGTGATCGAGCGGATCGACGCGGTCGGGCTGGACGACCTCCGCGGGCTCGCGGCCGAGCTGTTCGTGCCCGAGCGTCTGTCGGTGGCGGGCGTCGGTCCGGCCGAGGAGGGCTTCCAGGTGGCGATCGGCCCGCTGGGCGGAGCACCTGCCGCCGAGGAGGGGCAGGCGGCGTGATCCGCGTCGCCGTCGCCGGCGCCGCGGGGAGGATGGGGGAGACGGTCTGCGCCGCCGTCGAAGGCGCCGGCGACATGGAGCTGAGCGGCCGCGCTGACCCGGCGCTCGGCACGAGCGTCCAGGAGGTGCTCGGCGACGCCGATGTCCTGGTCGACTTCACCACACCCGGCACGGCGCTCGAGAACGCCCTCACCGCGCTCGAGGCCGGCGTCCACGTGGTCGTGGGCACCACCGGCTTCGATCCCGCGCCGCTGGCACAGGCGGCGGCCGCCTCCTCGGCCAATGCCCTGCTCGCTCCCAACTTCGCCGTCGGTGCCGTGCTGATGATGCGCTTCGCGGCCGAGGCGGT
>DASWFM010000017.1:0-14918 GCA_036394235.1 Solirubrobacteraceae bacterium
CGACAGCGGCCGGCCGGTGTGGGTGGATGACCCTAACTTCAACCTCGAGTACCACGTCCGCCACAGCGCCCTCCCCGCGCCGGGCTCATGGGAGCAGCTGCAGGACCTGACCGCGCGGATCTTCTCCCAGCAACTCGACCGCTCGAAGCCGCTGTGGGAGATGTGGCTGATCGAGGGCCTCGAGGAGGACCGCTTCGCGCTGATCACCAAGACCCACCACTCGCTGATCGACGGCATCGCGGGCGTGGACCTCGCGACCGTGCTGTTCGACCTCTCGCCGGACCCGCCCCAGATACCCCACTCGGGCCGAGCCTGGAAACCGCATCCGGAACCCAGCACGGCGTCTCTGCTCGCCGCCGACGCGGTGGGTGCGGCGCGCGCGGGCGCTGCGCTGCTCGAGGGCGCGCTCGACGCGGTGGCCCACCCGGAGCGGGCGATGGCAAGGACGAGGGAGGCCGCCGAGGGACTCGGGGAGATCGTCTGGGCAGGGCTGAACCCGGCACCTGAAACGCCGTTGAACGTGCCGATCGGCCCGCACCGCCGATTCGTCGGCGTGACCGCTTCGCTCCAGGACTTCAAAACCGTCAAGGACGCCTTCGGCGGGACCGTCAACGACGTCGTGCTGGCGGTGGTCGCGGGGGCGCTGCGCACGTTCCTGATCTCCCGGGGCCGCCGCACGGAAGGCGTCGAGATGAGGGCCCTGGTTCCCGTCTCGGTGCGGACCGAGGACGACCAGGGCACGGCGGGCAACCGCATCGTCGCGATGAGGGGGCCGCTGCCCGTCTACATCAGCGATCCCCTCAACCGGCTGCGCTTCGTCTCGCAGGCGATGGACGGCCTGAAGGAGTCCAAGCAGGCCCTCGGCGCGGAGATGATCGCCGGCGCCCAGAACTTCGCGCCGCCGACGATCCTCGCCCAGGCCTCGCGGCTGAACTTCTCCACGCGCCTGTTCAACCTGATCGTCACGAACGTCCCCGGGCCGCAGTTCCCGCTCTATGTGCTCGGCCGCGAGATGAAGCTGGCCGTGCCCGTCGCCTTCCTGCCGGAAAACCACGCGCTGGCGATCGCGATCATGTCCTACAACGGCCAGATGAACTTCGGCCTGCTCGGCGACTTCGACGCGCTACCGGACATCGACGCGATCGGCGATTGGATTGGCGAGGAACTCGCCGGGCTCGTGGCGGCCGCCCGCGAGAAGGCGCCCGCCGCGGTCTAGGGAACGCCGGCGCCGTGTCGGAGATCCGGCGTGCTACGGCCTCGGATCTCGAAGACGTCACGGAGACGTTGTGGCTCGCCTTCTCGGGCGATCCGCTGTGGAGCTGGGCCTTTCCCGAGCACGCACGGCTTCGCGCGCTGTGGCGTCTGTTCGTCGGGGCGGCGATCCCGCACGAGTGGGTCTGGATGATCGACGACGGCGTCGCGGCCGCAGTGTGGATCCCGCCCGGGCGCAAGGAACTCTCCCCGCAGGAGGAGGCGCTCGTCGAGCCCCTGCTGCGCGACCTCGCGGGGCCGCGCGCGCCGGAGCTACTGGCCCTGTTCGAACGTTTCGAGCATGCCCACCCGACGGACCCGCCGCACTACTACCTGAGCCTGCTCGGCACCCGTCCGGAGCGCCGAGGTGAGAGCCTCGGCATGCGCCTGCTGCGCGAGAACCTCGCGAGCATCGACGCGGAGCGGGCGCCCGCCTACCTGGAGTCAAGCAACCCCATCAACATCGGTCGCTACGAATCGGTCGGCTTCATAGCCCACGGCCGGTTCATGACGCCGGACGCCAGCCGGGAGGTGACGACGATGTGGCGCGAGCCCGCCGCAACGGCGTGAGCCGGCCGCATGGCCGGAGCCGGCAGCGCCCTAGTAGCCGAGCGCGAACTTCGCGTCTTCGCTCATCATCTCCGGCGACCAGGCCGGAGTGAAGACCATCTCCGATTCGACGCTTCTGACGCCGTCGAGTTCGCCCACGAACTCCTCGATCTGTTCGTTGACCTGGGGGCCGATCGGACAGCCGGGCGTGGTCAGCGTGAAGGTCACCTTGACGTTGCCCTCGGCCACCTCAACCGCGTAGATCAGGCCGAGCTCCACGAAGTCCAGACCCAGCTCCGGGTCGATCACATTGGAGAGGGCGTCCATCACGTCCTCCTCGCTCGGCGCTGCCATCGGCTCTGACATGAGGACAGTCTAACCGTGGCAGCTGCCGGTCACCGGCCCGCGGCGGATAGCGGAAGCCAACCGCCGAGGACGGCGAAGTGCAGTTCCTTGAAGAAGCAGTCGCAGTCCTCCAGGCCGGCCTCGCCCATCCAGCCGAGCTGGGTGGCCACGTCGGTGGAACGGTCGGCATCCATTCGCAGCACGGCACTCTCGACCTCGTGCTCAGCGGCGCCCTTCGCCAGGCAGGCGCCCCGCCACAACCGCCGGTAGGTCGCCTCCAGCCAGGGCGTCGCCCCGGCCACGTGCTCGGCATTGACATAGGCGCCGCCCGGGCGCAGCACCCCAACGACGCGACGCAGCAGATCGCAGTTCTCGTCGTGCTCCAGATGATGAATCGCGAGGGCTGAGACGACAGCGTCATAGGGGCCGCCGGGGAGCTCGTCGCGCAGGTCGGCCACGACGAACGTCGCGCGGGCTCCAGCGAGACGCTCGCGGGCATGCTCGAGCATCTCTGTCGCTCCGTCGAGCAGCACCACCTCGGCATCCGGGTATCGCGAAAGCACCGCTTCGCTCATCAGGCCCGTGCCGGCGCCGAGGTCGAGCACGCGCCGCACCGGCCCCTCCCGGAGTCCGAGCAGAGCGGCGGCCGTCCCGTAGAACCGGTCGAAGCACGGAACGATCCTTCGGCGCTGATCGTCGTACTGATGCGCGTGCGCCGCGAAGACGTCGACCGAGTCGCTCACCCTTCGTACGCTAACACGTACAAACGTACGTACGAACTAGACGCGCGTCCGTTGAAGGATGCTGCGCCGGTCCTGGCCGGTGGAGCCGTCGCTCAGTCGCGACGGAGAGCGTCACGGGCGAGCAGCAGCACAAGGCCCGTCGCGGCGATCAGCAGAGCCGAGATCCAGGAGACGAGCGGAGCTCCGTCCACGAGCACCTTCAGCTCGCAGCCGGCAGCCACGGCCAGCAGAACCGGCCCAAGCCGCAGAAGCCTCTGTTCACGCGCGTTTCGCATCGAGCCGCCGATCCTAGCCACAGTCCGGCTAACGATGCGCAAGTTGCCTCGCAAGGCCTGCCACGCAGGCGAGTCATCGCATCGTGCCCAGGGGGTAAGGACGCCGCCCGGCTCCGCCCACCGATCACCTGACTAGCTGGTCGTAGGCCAAGCCTGGCAAGGACGCAGGCCGCGACTGCCCTCGGAGGAAGGACGCCGCCGGTGCCGCACTAGACGGTCATAGGGCAAGCAACACAAGGACGCAGGGAGCGAAGTGTGCTACGCACACGAGCGACTGAGGACGCCGTGTTGCGCCGCCATATGGCCGTCTAGTTGTCGCAGCCTAGGCGGTCCCACATATACAGCTGAATGCACTCATTCGCGAGTTCCACCGCGCGCTCGTGGGACAGGCGTGGCAGCACGGTGTCTAGCGCCTCGTCCTCCGCGACGCCCGCCTGGAACGCTTCCTCGCCGCGGAAGCCGGCGGCGATCTTCAGCGCCTCACGACGGTTCTCGCCGAGGCTCGGGAAGACGCCGACGAGAAACTCGGTGTTGGGGATCGGCTGGCCGACCTCGAGCGAGGCGTGCCAGGCCGCGAGCAGGTGAAGGTCGTCCTCGTCGAGGTCGGCGATCGCCTTGGCGTAGTGGACGGAGAGTTCCTGATCGGGGATGTCGTCGACCCAAGCGCGCACGACCTCGCCGACCAGCTGGCGCCGCGCCTCGCGGCCGAGCGAGTCGGCGATCACACGGATCGCGTCCTGTGGCTGGATGAAGCAGAGGGGCATCGCGTCTCCGGGTTACGAGGGACAGGCTGAATGCAGCGTAGGTGTCCGAGTGGACGGCATCGCATCCATGCGGGCGTTGCCTTGCAAACGCGGCGCGGACGCGCGCGGGCCGGGGGCAGGCGGGCGAAAATGCCTTGCTCCGGCCGCCCTCGACAGAGGCTGTCCGCTGGGCGGCTCAGACGCCCAGAACGGCTGCGACATCTGCGGCGTCCGGCTCCGCAGCGGGGCGGAAGCCGTAAGTGGCACGCTCGGGCCCCGCCCAATTCGAGAGCGCCAGGTCGAGCGCTTCGAGGGGCACGGAGGCAGCTTCGGCGAGAGCCGCGGCGCGGCGGTCGAGCAGCAGGGGATCGCCGATCCCGAACACGCGCTTGGCGGCCAGCGTCGCCGCGTCCTCAGCGCCGCCCGGGCGGGAGGCGGACAGCTGCAGCGAGTCCGAGCTCAGATCGTAGATCTCGAGGCGCCCGAGGCTGGCGAGCAGCTCGAAGCGCGCCGCACGGCTGAGACCCGGCAGTGCGAGGCGTTCGAACAGCCGCGCGAAGCGACGCTCGGGCGGCCATGTGGGATCGCCGCCGAAGGCGGCCGCCTGGCCACCCTCGCCGCCGGTCCGTCGCGCCCAGTCCGCATAGGCTCGCAATGTCTGCGTTCCGCTTCCCGCGCGATGGGAGCTGCGAGGCCCGAGGCTCAGCCCTTCGAGTAGCTCATCGGCCTGCGCGCCGGCCGCGGCCGGCAGGGGCGCTGCGGCGAGCACGGCCTCGACGGCCGCGAACGGGTCGCCGTCCTCGGTCGGGCACAGGTAGGCGAGCAGGAAGCACGCCCAGGTGGCCCGCTCGAGGTCGCCGTCTGCCGCGGCATCCCGGGCGCGGCCGTATGTCCCCTGCGGATCGACCGCGAGCGCCGCGAGCCGGGCGCTCGCGAAGGCCATCTCCTGGGCGAGGCGCTCCGCGTCTGCGGATGCGTGCAGTCCGGGCACGAGCTCGGAGCGATAGCCGTCCTCGGCCGCCCGCCCCTCGCGGCGCACGCGCAGGCCCTCACGGCGCGGTCGCCGCGCCGCCCCGTCGCGGGCCCGGCCCGGAGTCGCGGAGCCGGCGCGTGCATGACCGGCGGGGACACCGGCAGGCTCGTTGCCGGGCAGCGTCCTGCTGCAGATCGGACAGCGCTCGATGAACCGGTTGTGGCGGCAGAACGTCGGCATACGCGGGGGGACCCCCAGCGTAGCTAGCCGGCGGGGACGCCCGGCCCCACGTGTTGCGGCGGGCCCTCCGGGCCCTCATCCGCGTCCGCGTGGCCCGCCAGCCCCTCGTCGCGGCGCTCACCAGAGCCGCCGCCGAGACCGGCGAGGTAGCGGTCGACCATCCTTGCGCACTGACGTCCCTCGTTGATCGCCCAAACGATCAGCGACTGGCCGCGACGCGCGTCGCCCGCCGCGAACACCCCCGGCACGGAGGTCGTGTAGGGCGTCACCGCCCGCACGTTTCCGCGCCTGTCCTTCTCGACGCCGAGCTGGTCGAGCAATCCCTGCTCGGGATGCAGGAAGCCCATCGCCAGCAGCACGAGCTGCGTGGGGAGGTCCCGCTCGGTGCCCGCCAGCGGCGCGAACGGCGGCTGCGGTTCGGCCTCGGCGATCGTCAGGCCCGCGACTCGGCCGCCCTCGCCCGTGAAGGCGGTGGTCGCGACCGAGTAGTCCTGCTCGCCGACATGCAGGTCGCGAGCCTCCTCCATCGCGTAGCTGAGCCGGTACTTCAGCGGCCACTCGGGCCACGGCGTACGGTCGTCCGGCCGGCGGGGGGGCGGCTCGGAGAGGAGCTCGAGCTGGATGATCGAGTTGGCGCCCTCGCGCAAGGCGTTGCCGACGCAGTCCGCTCCCGTGTCGCCGCCGCCGATCACGACGACGTCCTTGCCCGCGGCCGTGATCGTCGCGACGGGCTCGGGTGCGGGCACCTGCGGTGCCGGCCCGAACTCGCCGGCCGCCCAGCGGTTGCGCTGGTAGAGGTAGTCCATCGCGAGGTGCACGCCGTCGAGCTCCCGGCCGCTGACCGGCAGATCCCGCGGCACCCGCGAGCCCGTCGCCAGCACGACCGCGTCGAATCCCGCCAGCAGCTCCGGCGCGCTGATGTCCGTTCCCACGTCGATGCCGCAGCGCAGCGTCACCCCCTCGGCCTCGAGCTGCTCGACGCGGCGCTGGACGACGTACTTCTCGATCTTGAAGTCCGGCACGCCGAAGCGCACGAGCCCGCCGATCGCCTCGTCTCGCTCGAACAGCGTCACCGCGTGGCCGGCCCGGCGCAGCTGCTGTGCCGCAGCCATTCCCGCCGGCCCGGAGCCGACGACCGCGACGGAGCGCCCGGTCTCCCGCCGCGGCGGCTGTGGGACCACCCAGCCCTCATCCCAGGCGCGGTTGATGATCGAGTTCTCGATCTGTTTGATCGTGACCGCGTCGCCCTCGCGAATCTCGAGCACGCAGGCCGCCTCGCAGGGCGCCGGGCACAGCCGGCCCGTGAACTCCGGGAAGTTGTTGGTCGCGTGCAGCTGCGCGATCGCGTCCTTGAAGCGGTCGCGGTAGACGAGGTCGTTCCAGTCCGGGATCAGGTTGCCAAGCGGACAGCCGTTGTGACAGAACGGCACACCGCAGTCCATGCAACGCGCGCCCTGTTCCTGCAGCTCCGCGGTCGGCCGCTGGAGCAGGAACTCCTTGTAGTCATGGGCACGTTCGGCGCTGTCCCGGTAGGGCACCCCGCGCCGCTCGATCTGCAGGAAACCCCCCAGCTCGCCCATCAGCCGACCCAGCCCTCCGGGCCGCCCGCCCCCTCGCCAACCACGTCCAGCGGCCGGGCCCCGGGGACCCTGCCGTTCGTCTCGGCAGCACCCGCGAGGGCCTCTTCCTCGGCCCCTTCGCGAAGGACCCGCTTGTAGTCGTGGGGCATGACCTTCACGAAGGCCCCGGCATCGACCAGCTGCTCGAAGCGCGACAGCGCGTCCGCGGCGACCGGGCTGCCGGTGCGCATGCGGTGCTCCTCGATCATCGCCCGCAGCTCGATCCGGTCCGCCTCGGAGAGCGCTTCGAAGCCGACCATGCCCATGTTGCAGCGCGCCGGGAACTCGCCGCGCTCGTCGAGCACATAGGCGACGCCACCGGACATGCCCGCCGCGAAGTTGCGCCCGGTCGGCCCGAGCACCACGACGCGGCCTCCCGTCATGTACTCGCAGCCGTGGTCGCCGACACCCTCGACGACCGCCCAGGCGCCGGAGTTGCGCACTCCGAAGCGCTCTCCGGCGAGGCCGCGGAAGAAGGCCCTTCCCCTGGTTGCCCCGTAGAGCACAGTGTTGCCGACGACCACGTTCTCCTCGGCGCGGAAGTGCTTGCCCATGCCCTCCCGCGGGCGGATCGCGAAGACGCCACCCGAGAGGCCCTTGCCGGCGTAGTCCTGGGCGTCGCCTCGGAGCGTGAAGGTCACACCCGGCGCCAGCCACCCCCCGAAGCTCTGGCCCGCGGAGCCCTCCAGCTCGACCTCGATCGTGCCCTCGGCGAGACCCTCCTCGCCGTGACGCCGCGCAATGTGGCTGGAGAGGATGCCGCCGATGCAGCGGTTGCGGTTGCGCACCGGCACCGAGATGGTGACCTTCTCGCCGCGCTCGATCGCCGCCTCCGAGGCGCGCAAGAGTTCCCAGTCGAGGGCGTCGTCGAGCACCGGGGGAGGCGGTTCGACGCGGTGACGTGGCGCCTCGTGGTCGAGCTCGACGTGGGTCAGCAGGTGCGTGAGGTCCACCCCGCGTGCCTTCCAGTGGTCGATCGCGCCGCTCACGCCGAGCATGTCGACGCGGCCGATCGCCTCGTCGAGCTTGCGCAGCCCCAGCGAGGCGAGGATCTCTCGGACTTCCTCGGCCACGAAGAAGAAGAAGTTCACGACGTGCTCAGGCGTGCCCTTGAAGCGCTTGCGCAGCTCGGGGTCCTGGGTGGCGATGCCGACGGGGCACGTGTTCAGGTGGCAGGCGCGCATCATGATGCAGCCCGTCGCGATCAGGGGGGCGGTCGAGAAGCCCATCTCGTCCGCTCCGAGCATCGCCGCAACGACGACGTCGCGGCCGGTCTTCATCTGGCCGTCGGTCTGCACGACGATACGCGAGCGCAGATCGTTGAGCAGCAGCGTCTGCTGGGTCTCTGCGAGGCCGATCTCCCAGGGCACGCCGGCAGCCTGGATCGAGGACAGCGGCGAGGCGCCCGTGCCGCCGTCGTGGCCCGCGATCAGCACGCGATCCGCGTTGGCCTTCGAGACGCCGGCCGCGACCGTGCCGACGCCGACCTCGGAGACGAGCTTGACCGAGACCTCCGCCTGGGGGTTGCCGCAGCGCAGGTCGTAGATCAGCTGCTTGAGATCCTCGATCGAGTAGATGTCATGGTGCGGCGGCGGCGAGATCAGCCCGACCCCGGGCGTGGTGTGGCGGATCGAGCCGATGTAGGCGTCGACCTTGTGACCCGGGAGCTGCCCGCCCTCGCCGGGCTTGGCGCCCTGGGCCATCTTGATCTGCAGCTCGTCGGCATTGACGAGGTAGTGGATCGTGACACCGAAGCGGCCCGAGGCGACCTGCTTGATGGCCGAGCGGCGGCGATCGCCGTTGGGGTCGGGAGTGAAGCGCACAGGGTCCTCCCCGCCCTCGCCCGTGTTCGAGCGGCCACCGAGCCTGTTCATGGCGATCGCGAGCGTCTCGTGCGCCTCGCGGGAGATCGATCCCAGGCTCATCGCACCGGTGCAGAAGCGCCGCACGATCTCCGAGGCCGGCTCGACCAGCTCGAGCGGGATCGGCTCCCTCTCCCGGCCGCCCGCCCCGCCCGCGCCCGGCCCGGCGCCGATCTCGAGCAGCCCGCGCAGCGTCGCCTTGCGAGCTGCGTCGTCGTTGATGGCCCGCGCGTACTCGCGGTACTTCTCCATCGCCGGGCTCTCGCGGACCGCCCCCAGCGCCTGCTCGTCGCCGGCGAGCGCCGCGCCTACGTCGCCGTTGGCCGAGCGCACGGCGTGCTGGACCAGCGCGATCGTCTCGGGGTTCCACATGTGGTGCTCGCCGTCGCGGCGCCACGCATAGACGCCGCCGACGGGCAGCAGGTCGTCCTGAACCTGGGGATAGGCACGGGCGTGGCGCTCCAACGCCTCTTCGGCCAGCACCTGCAGGCCGATACCGCCGATCCGCGAGGCGGTGCCCGTGAAGTAGGTGTCGATCAGCTCCCGCTCGAGGCCCACGGCCTCGAAGATCTGGGCGCTGCGGTAGGACTGGATCGTCGAGATACCCATCTTGGAGATCGTCTTGAGCAGCCCTTTGCCGATCGCTTTGACGAGGTTCTGGGCGGCCTCCTCGGCGCCGATCTCGAGCAGGACCCCGCCCTCGCCGGGACGTACGATGCTTTTTTCGATCACGAGCTCGTCGAGCGTCTCGAGCAGCAGGTAAGGGTTGATCGCGCTCGCCCCGTAGCCGATCAGCGTCGCGAAATGGTGGACCTCCCTGGGCTCACCCGACTCGACGATGATGCCTGCGCGCAGACGGGTGCCCTCGAGCACGAGGTGGTGATGGACGGCGGCGACCGCCAGCAACGAGGGGATCGGTACGCGGCGCGGTCCCAGCAGGCGATCGTTGAGGATCAGGATGTTGGCGCCTTCCTCGATCGCCTCCGTTGAGGTGCGGCACAGCCGCTCGAGCGCCTCGACCATTCCCTCGGGACCCTTCTGGACGAGCCAGGTGGCGTCGATCGTGCGGGCTTTGTAGACCTCGTGGTCTACGTGGCGTAGCGTCTCCAGCTCGCGGTTGAGCAGGATCGGCTGATCCAGCAGCAACTTGTGGGCGTGCTCGGGCGTCTCGTCGAAGAGGTTCCGCTCGTTGCCCAGGGAGGTCGCGAGGGACATCACGATTTCCTCGCGGATCGGGTCGATCGGCGGGTTCGTGACCTGTGCGAACAACTGCTTGAAATAGGAGAAGAGGGGAGGCGCCTGGTCTGAGAGCACGGCCAGTGAGAGGTCGTTGCCCATCGAGCCCACGGGCTCCGCGGCATCGATCGCCATCGGCGTGAGCAGCACCTTCAGGTCCTCCTGCGTGTAGCCGAAGGCCCGCTGGCGCAACCGCAGCGGTTGGTCGGAGAGCGTCACTTCGCTGGACGGCGGCAGCTTCTTGAAGGGCACGGCGTTGCGCGCGTACCACTCGCCGTAGGGCTGGGCGGTCGAGACCTCGCGCTTGACCTCCTCGTCCTCCACGATCCGCCCGCGCTCCAGATCGACGAGGAACAGCTTGCCGGGCTGCAGGCGGCCGAGCCGGCGTACGTGCTCGGGCGAGATGTCGAGCAGACCCGACTCGGAGCCCAGCACGACGTGCCCGTCGGTGGTCTCCACCCAACGGCCGGGGCGGAGGCCGTTTCGATCGAGCGTCGCGCCGACGATGCGGCCGTCGGTGAAGGCCACCGAGGCGGGGCCGTCCCACGGCTCCATCAGGCACGAGTGGAAGGCGTAGAAGCCCTTCAGGTAGTCGGGCAGGTCGTCGCGGTCCCGGTAGGCCTCGGGGATCATCATCATCGCCGCGTGCGGCAACGAGCGGCCCGCCAGCATCAGCAGCTCGAGCACATTGTCGAAGGTCGCGGAGTCGGAGTTGCCGGCGCGGACGACCGGCAGGATCTTCTCGAGGTCCTCGCCGAACAGCTCTGAGCGCAGCTCGCTCTCGCGGGCCCGCATCCAGTTGACGTTGCCCCTCACGGTGTTGATCTCGCCGTTGTGGCAGATCACCCGATAGGGGTGGGCGAGCTCCCAGCTAGGGAAGGTGTTGGTCGAGAAGCGGGAGTGCACGAGCGCCATCGCGCTCTTGCAGCGCTCGTCACGCAGGTCGTCGTAGAACGCCGCCAGCTGGAAGCTGATCAGCATGCCCTTGTAGTTGATCGTCCGCGAGGAGCTCGAGGTCACATAGAGCCCCTCGTGTACAGCATTCAGCTCGGAGATGCGACGGATCACGTAGAGCTTGCGCTCGAAGGCGTCCTGCATCGTGCCCTCGGCGTAATCCGCCGCCTGCGCGGCGCCGGCGCCGACGAACAGCTGGCGGATCATCGGGCGGCAGCCCGCGGCCACCCTGCCGGTCTGCTCGGGGTTGATCGGCACGTCGCGCCAGCCGAGCAGCTGCTGGCCCTCGCCGGCGACGATCCGCTCGAGCTGGGCTTCGAGCGCGCTGCGGCGCTCCTGGTCGGTCGGCAGGAAGCACATCAGCACCCCGTAGCGGCCCAGGGGCGGCAACTCGAAGTCCGCCACCGCCCGGAACAGCTCGTCGGGCATCTGCATCAGGATCCCCGCGCCGTCACCGGTCGTCGGGTCGGCCCCTGAGGCTCCCCGGTGCTCGAGGTTCTCGAGTGCCTCGATCGCCCTGCTCACGACCGCGTGGGTCGGCTGGTTGTCCAGCCTCGCGACCATGCCCACGCCGCACGCATCGTGCTCGAAACGGGGGTCGTAGAGACCTACGGCCTTCGGCTGTGTGGTGTGCATGCGAATGTGAGTGCTCGTGGGGCGGTGCTTCCCGGTGCACACCCGGTGGGCGCGTACGGGCAGGCGGGCACCTGAGGACGGAGCCAGGAAGGGTATCAGCGCGTGGGGTCCGCAAACCTCCGCCGGACGCGAATTGTAAAGGGCCCTGGAGGGCCCTCAGAACAGCGTCAGCGGGCCATCCGCGACGGTTTCGCCCGGCCCTTCGGTTCCGGGAGGATGGTCTCTCAGCGTCTCCGTCTGCTCCCAGGAGCAGAGCGTCCTGCGGCCCGGGCATGTCAGGCACAGCGCCCTGTGGGGGGCTGGACTGACGGCGAAATCTCCCGCCAGGACGCGTGCGGTGAGGGCCATGAGCGCCCGCTCCAGGGCGGGCCGGGCGGATGCCTCGAAGCGCACCCCGACGGGCTCCTCGGGCCGCGCGAGGAACCAGTGCAGGACCTCCACCCAAGGCGCCCCCCCGCGCAGCACCGCCAGGGCATAGAGCTGGCGCTGCACCGCGTACTCCTGCTCGACGTGCACCGCCAGGTCCTGGAGCGGCGTCATGCGGTCGCTCTTGTAGTCGACGACGAGCGAGCCGCCGTCGCGATCCACCGCCAGCAGGTCGATGACCCCGCCGAGCAACGGCTCGCGCTCGCCGATGGTGAAGGCGAAGGGGTGCTCGCGGCCCACGACGTCCGCTTCGGCGAGTCGCCTGGCGGTGTCCGTGCGGGCCGCCTCGGCGAGGAGCGCGGCGAGCTCCTCCGCCTCCTCGGGCTGAGGGGAGAGGCCCAGTCCGGCCGCCACCTCGAGGATCTCGGCCGGCCTGGGCAGCCGGACGACCTTGAAGTCGAGCAGCTCCATCAGCCTGTGGACGAGCGTGCCCCGCTCGCGAGCATCGAGTCCCCCGCCGCTCTCCCCCCGCGCGGCGGCGCGGTCCTCGGCAAGTCCGAGAACGCGTTCCAGGTAGAAGCGATAGCCGCAGCGCTCGTACTCGCTGAGGGACGTGTAGCTGAGGCCCCCCGGGATCGTGGCCGCGGGGGCGGCCGGGGCGCGCTCGAGCGGCGCAGCGGCTGCCCTCGGCGGGGCCGCTCCGATGCCCAGCGCTGCCTGCGCGCCCGGCGCCAGCGGCCGCGCCGGCCCGAAGTCCCCGCCGGCGGGGGGCCGACCGTCGGGCAGGCCGGCGAGCAGCTCAGCGACACCCTCGACCCGGTTCAGGCGGAATGCGACGGGCACCTGTGCCGCACCGACCAGCAGCTGCCCCGGCTCGGCGCCTGCCTCGAGCAGCTCGAGCAGCTGTGGCGCGAGGGCAGGAGCGAGCCAGGAGATCGGGGTGCGGCGGTTCGCGGGCCACTTCGAGAGCGCGACCGAGCCGCTGAGCACCAGACGGTCGCGGGCGCGGGTCATCGCCACGTAGAGGATCCGGTCCTCCTCGGCCGCTTCGCGCCCACGGCGCTGCTGGCAGAGCTCGTCGTAGGCGAGCGTGTGGGCCGACTCGTGGGTGTCCAGCCGCAGCAGTCGCAGTCCAACCCGCTCGCCCTCGACGAGCAGGTCCGGAGTCGACTGGTTGGGAAGGCGGCCCAGGTCGGCGACGAACACGACAGGGAACTCGAGCCCCTTTGCTGCGTGGGTCGTCATCAGCCTCACGGCGTCGGGCTCGACGCCTTCGACCGGGGCGTCCGGCTCCACCGCAGCACCTTCCTGCAGGCTCTGGACATGGTCGAGGAAGCCGCGCAGGTCCCGCCCCTCGACGGCCTCGAAGCGCCGCGCGACGCGCAGCAGCTTGTGGATGTTGGCGAGCCTCCGCTCCCCCCATTCCAGACCCAGCACGTAATCGGCGTAGCCGGTTGCCGCCAGGGCCCGCTCGATCAGCTCGCCGGTCGTGCGCCGCCCCGCTCCCGCCCGCTCTGCGCGGAGCAGCGCTGCGGCGCGCGAGACCGCCGCGAGGTCCTCCTCGCCGAGTTCGTTCGCCTCCTCTCCGAGGCCCGCGCGCAGCGACTCGATCGCCTCCCAGAGGCTGCCCGACTCGTGCGCCGCACGGGCGAGCAGGCCGAGCCCGTCGAGTGAGCAGCCGGCCATCGGCGAGGCCAGCAGCGAATACACAGCGAGATCGTCGAGCGGGTTCGCGAGCGCCCGCAGGTACATGGTGAGGTCGACGATCTGCTGGTCCTCCCAGAAGGCGCCGACGACGGCCACCGTGCGCAGCCCCTGCAGTTGCAGGGCGCGCTCGAACATGTCGAGGTCGCCGGTGGCACGGAGCAGCACGACGATCTCGCCCGCCTGCGCCTTGCCGGCGTCGATCAGCTCGCTGACGCGGCGCGCGAGCAGTCGCGCCTCTGCCTGGCGCCACGGGCGGCTGCCCGAGAGCCCCCGGCCCAGCTCCTCTCCGCGGGCATCCGGCTCCTCCCAGCCCTTCGTGTCGGTGAGCAGCAGCTCCACCTCCGGCCCGGATGCGGCGGCGTCAACGGCGCGTCCGGCGAGAAGCGGCATGTAGTCCTCGAAGCGCTCTGCGAAGGCGGCATTGACGACACCCAGCAGCGACGCGCGGCTGCGGAAGTTCTGCGTCAGCGCGAGGCTTGCGCCGAGCCTGGCGAGCTCCGCACGGCGCTCGCGGAACAGCCCCACGTCGGCGTGGCGGAATCCGTAGATCGACTGGAACTCGTCGCCGACCGTGAACAGGTTGCCCCGCTCCAGGGCGCTGAGAATCGCGAGCTGGCGCGGGTTGGTGTCCTGGAACTCGTCGACCATCAGGAGCTCGAAGCGCTCCGACCATGCGCGCCTGATCGGCTCGCGGGCCTCGAGCAGTGCGCCCGCGCGCAGCTCGAGGTCGTCGAAATCGAGGCTGCCGCGCTGCTCCTTGAGCTCCTCGTAGGCGTCTCCAAAGCGCCCGAGCAGCTCGTCGAACAGCGCGCAGGCCCGGACCGCGTCCGCCTCGGCGCGGGCGTCTGCGCCCTCGCTCGTGTTCAGCGAGGCCGCCGCATCGGGCAAGCTGGGCCGCAGCTGGCCGCGGCTGCGCAGCTCGGCGTACACCGCCATCACGATCCTCGCGGCGCCCTCCACCCGGTAGGCGGCCAGCAGGTCGAGCGCCTCGGCCCGGCCCTCGGCCATGAAGCCCTCGAGGGCGTTCGCGAAGGCCTGCTCGCGAAGGCCCCGCGCCAGCCCTTCGTCGAGGATCGTGAAGGCGGGGTCGACTCGGGCGTCGAGCGGGTGCGTACGCAGCAGCCGCGCGCAGAATCCGTGGAAGGTCCCGACGAAGGCTGCCTCGGTGTCCCGCGCGGCCTCCCGCTCTCCCAGTTCCAGCAGCCGCGCACGAACGCGTGCGCGAAGCTCGCCGGCGGCGCGCTCGGTGAATGTGATCGCGAGGATCCGGCCGGGCGCCACCCCGTCCTCGCGTACCGCCGCCACGAAGCGCTCCACCAGCACGGAGGTCTTGCCGCTGCCGGCCGCAGCGGACAGCGACAGCTGCTCACCACGGCGGCTGACCGCCTCGCGCTGCTCGGCCGTCAGCTGTGGCGCCTC